>DDSR01000068.1 GCA_002343455.1 Deltaproteobacteria bacterium UBA2385
GCCCCCCCGCGAGCTGTGGGGCGTCGAAGCCCCCAACCCCACCACCTACGACTGCCAAGAGCTTGATTTTCGCGTGCGATCCTGGCTCCGCGACTTCCTCGACGTGAAGGTCGGACAGCCCCTCCCTCAGGGCCTGCCCTTCATGCCTTCCGAGTGCCAGTCGATCTGCACGTACTAGGCGCCGCGCCCCCTCGGCGTGCGCACGGCCAGGGCTGGGCCATGCGTGATTCGTCCGCCCGCCGCCGCGCCGAGGGGGCATCACCTTCCAAACCCTCCAACCACTTGAACTTGGTTGCCATTGGCTTTTTTTTGCGCCGCCGTGCCGACCATCGACCTCAGGGTCGGTGGTCGGCCAGCTCGTCGATGGCGCCCTGCGCCCCCACGACCATGCTCAAGCGGCGCCGGTGCTGCGGGGTGACCGGCTCGAAGCGCGTTCGGCATCGACCGAGCTCGTCCGGCTCGATCTGGACCTGGTAGCCGACCAGCAGGTCCTCCAGCTGGGGGTCGATCTCCTTCCATGAGCGGCAGCGGCCGTCCTCGTCCGGCGAGCGCACCGCGAGGCGCTTGCCCAGGGCGATCAGCGCCTCGCGCTCGGCCTGGTCGGCCGCGTCTCGGGCCCGCTGGCGGGCCTGTTGGCGGGCCTCCTCGTCCATGGCGCCGGGGACCAGCCGCAGGTGGCGGTCGAAGTCGGTCGGGCGCGCGTCGGCGGGGACCACCGCGGCCATCAGGGGCACATTGAGGCGGATCTGACCGTCCTCGCCCCGCAGCGAGGGCTCGACCGGGAAGGTCAGGATGATCTCGGGCCCCTGGTCCAGCCGATCGCTCAGGACGACCCCCTCGGTCCACCAGAGCCGATCGAAGACGGCCAGGAAGGCTGGCTCGTCGGGCCGCAGGCGCAGCTCGCCGACCACGGTACCGTCGGCCTCCTGGAGCAGGAAGGCCCCCGCCGCCCAGGCCGCCGCCCGCTCCTCTAGCTGCTGGAGGGCGAGCCGCTCGGCCTCGTCCAGGCGGGCCTCATCCAGGTTGGCCTCGTCCTGAGGCGCCGGCAAGAAGCTCATCGTCAGCTCGTGCTCGCCTTCGCGCGCGCCCATCGGCAGCATCGCCTGCCGACCTTGCAGGCGCATCGAGACCCAGGCCTCGCCCAGCGGCGTTCGGGCTGGGAAGCGCAGCCAGGTGATGCCCTCGGGCTCGGGCTCGACCTGGGCCTCCACCCAGCCCTGGGTGAGGAGGCCGGCCTGGGCGAGGCGGACCCGGGTGCGGTGGCTGCGGAAGCCCGACGCTTCGACCTGGACGGCGCCGAGGGTCTCGGAGCCCTCCAGGCGCCAGGGCCCGCCTTCCAGCGGAGGCGTGGGGCGACAGGCGCCGAGCAGCGTCGAGAGCACGAGGGCCAGCATCCGACCTACTCTAATGGATCGGAGCGCCTCACCACCCGCCCAAGGCGGGACGAATTGCGCTACCATGCCGAGACCGCGGAGCTTCGCCATGCCCCCCCAGTCACGCGTCAACGACAACGCCTTCGTCCCTGCCGATGCCCATGGCTGCCCTGCCTGCCCGCACCCCTGCACGGGACCTGGCGTGATGGGCTCGCCGACCATCCTGGTCAACGGCCTGATGGCCCTGCGCATCGGGGACCCCGGGGTCCACGCGGCCTGCTGCGGTCCGAACTCCTGGGTGGTCGCCAGCGGCAGCTCCAGCGTGCTGTTCAACGACATCCCGGCGGCGCGGCTGGGCGACATGACCACCCACTGCGGCGGGGTCGGCAGCCTGGTCGTGGGGAGCCCCAACGTCATCGTCGGTGGCTGAACCCACGGCGATCGGCCTCGTCTGCCCGGGCTGTCGACGGCTGGAGGGCGGGCAGCTGGTCGTCAGCGCGCTGCAGGCCGGGCCCCTGGGCCTGGTCTGCCCGGGCTGCGGTCGGGATCACCCCGTCGTCGACGGCGTGCCGATCGTGCTGGCCGACCTCGACGCCTGGCTGCAGAGCGAGGGGCCGGCGCTCTTGCGGCGGAGCGACCTGGAGCCGCCGCTGCTGGAGCGCCTCTGCCTGGGAGCCGGAGGCGTGCTGGCCCGCGACATGGCCCGGGTGCAGACCTACCTCGACGCCTCCGACAGCCCTCTGCAGCGCTGGGCGCGGAGCCTGCTGGACGAGAGCGGGGGCCCCGCGCTCGACCCAAGCGGCAGCGCCGCGCTCGACCCAAGCGGCAGCGCCGCGCTCGACCTGGGCTGCGGCGTCGGCAGTGGGGACGAGCGGGTCCTGGGCCTGGACCTGCACTGGGCCAGCCTGCAGAAGGCGCGCGGACCGGTCGTCCTCGCCGACGCGCTGAACCCGCCCTTCCTCGCCCGGAGCTTCGAGCTGGTCCTGGCGCTCAACCTGCTCGACTCCTGCCGGGACCCCGGCCTGATGCTCCAGCAGGCCCTGGCCCTGGTCGCGCCCGGCGGACGCCTCGCCCTGGCCTCGCCCTTCCACTGGCAGGAGAGCGTCACGCCGCGCTCGCTCTGGCTTCGGCCCGAGCAGGTCGAGGACTTCCTGCGCGCGCAGAGCGTCGAGCTGACCCGCGGCGAGGCGGAGTGGTCCTTGAGCCTGGGCCCCCGCAGCGAGATCCGGCACCGCTGCGTCACCTGGTTGGTGCGACTGGCGCATTGACCGGAGCCCTTCCCTCGCCGTATACTCTCGGGGCTCGCCCGCGCGTGCGGGGCCGACTGCGGCCGCGTTCGTGGGCACATCGGAGGGTTCCATGCCACGCGTCGTTGATCGCCAGGGTCGCCCGGTCTCGGGCCAGATGCCCGGTCTCGTAGAGGCCCTTGTCATCGACAACGTCGACCCCGAGCAGCTGGGTCGGGTCAAGCTCAAGTTCCCCACCCTGCCCGAGATGCCCGAGAGCTTCTGGGCGCGGCTGGTGATGCCGATGGCCGGCCGCGAGCGGGGCTGGATGACCATCCCCGAGATCGACGACGAGGTGCTGGTCACCTTCATGCACGGCGACATCAACCACGCCATCGTGCTGGGCTCGCTCTACAACGGCGTGGACACGCCGCCCTACGCCAACGAAGACGGCGACAACAACCTGCGGGTCTTCCAGAGCCGCTCTGGCCACCGCCTGACCTTTGACGACACCAGCGGCGCCGAGCGGGTCGAGCTGATCCTCCACAACGAGGAGATCAAGATCGTCTGGGACAGCTCCGGCAAGGAGCTCTCGGTCTACTGCGGCAAGGACATCATCGTCGAGGCCAAGGAGACCATCCACTACAAGTGCAAGGACTTCAAGCTCGAAGCCAGCAACTCGATCAACGTCTCCGCGGGCACCACGCTGGACGTCACGACTGGCACCAGCTGCACCGTCAACGGGGGCGGGATGCTGACCCTGACCTCGTCCATGACCAAGATCAACTGAGGGGTCCCCGATGATCAACGGCGCCGTAGTGGGGATCGTGGTCGACAACAAGGACCCCTCCAAGATGCACCGCATCAAGGTGCAGTACCCGGTGGAGTCCGGCGACGGGCTGGAGAGCTCCTGGTGCCGGATGTGCTCCCCGATGGCCGGCAAGGACCGCGGGCTGGTGATCCTGCCCGACATCGGCACCGAGGTCGTCCTGGTCTACGCCTACCGGACCATGTCGCCCTATGTGCTCGGCGCCGTCTACAACGGCTCCGACGACAAGCCCGAGCCCTACCACAACGACGATCAGAACGACGACAAGCGGGTCTTCTGGTCGCGCAACGACCATATGGTCATCTTCGACGACACCAGCGGGAGCGAGCGGGTCGACTTCGGCGCCCAGGCCCCCACCCGGCTGGACGCGACCAGCGCGCCGATCTACCAGACCCTGGAGTCGGCCAAGATGATCATCAACGAGTACTGCGACGGCAACACCACCGTCGAGGCGAAGGAGACCATCTCGCTGAAGTGCAAGGACTTCAAGCTCGAGGCCAGCAACAGCATCGTCCTCGACGCCACGGCCACGGCCAACATCAAGGGCAGCTCCACCGCGACCATCAAGAGCAACACCACCCAGACCTACAAGGCCGGCCTGGTGACCGTCAACCCCGGAGCGGCGCCTGCCGATCCCGCGCCCGCGCTGAGCCTGCCGGCCCACAAGCACCCGCCCACATCCTGATTCCGGGCGACTGGTAGGGGCTGCCATGCTAGAGCGAGCAGACTTCCCTCTTTGAGGTGCATCCTGCCGCCCCGTCCGTCCGATCCCGTGCTCGCCCTCATCCGCAAGGTCGCCGCTACCCGGGGGTTGAACACCGCCGCCCTGGCGCGCTCAGCCGGTGTGGACCGCTCGCACCTCAAGCATGTCCTCTCGGGCGCCGAGCCCCTGACCGTCGACGAGCTGATCCAGCTCGCCCAGGTGCTGGAGATCGGCGCCACCGAGCTGGCCGGCCTGCCGACGGCCGAGGCCGAGGCCTCGCCCGATCCCGACAACGTCGAGCCGCTGGCTCGGGTCCTCCGCCGGGGCGAGATCGACGACCCGATCACCGCGGCGGCCGACCCCCTGGGCAACCACGCCGAGCAGAGCGTGAAGCTGGGCCTGGCGCTGGGCTGCGACATGCACCTGGTGCTGGACGCCAGCCTGGCCCAGGACAGCGGGGTCCCCAAGGCGGTGCTGGCCCAGTTCCCCGAGCGCCTCCCGATCCGCCTGGATGCAGCCTTCCATCGGCACCACGACCTGCGCTTCACGCCGCAGAACGTGCAGATGACGCTGTCCTTCGACTCGCTCTACACCTGCGTCTTCCCCTGGCAGGCCATCCAGCAGGTGACCCTCTTCCCGCTGGCCCCGCCTCCGGAAGAGGACCCCGAGCCGGAAGAGGAAGAAGAGCCCACTCCCCCCCCGACCCGCCGCGGGCACCTGCGGCTGGTGGAATAGGGAGATGGCGCTCACCCTGCCGCTGCTCGCGCTCCTCCTGGGCTGCCGGACCTGCGGCGAGAAGGGAGCGCCCTCGATCGGCCCTTCGCAGATCGCGGTGCCCCCGGCCGCCCCGACCGCGGCGGCCTCGGCTCCGGCCGCAGCGGGCTCGGCGCTGCCGCCGATGGGCCCGCGACCGGGCCGCCCCGAGACCCTGGCCGAGATGATGGGCGTCAACGAGGGCGTCTCGCTGCCGCAGGCCTTGATTCGAAAGGGCCAGATCCAGCCTCAGCAGGAGCCCGAGCTGCTGCTGGCCGACGCGACGGCGATGCAGGGCCTGGGCGCGCGCGTGGTCCGCGCCAACACCGCGACCTACCCCTGGATCCACTTCCAGGCCTTCCAACAAGGCGGTGGCAGCTTCGAACGTGTCGATCGATGGGTCAAGACCGTCACCGAGGCCGGCCTCACCCCGCTGATGATGCTGGGCCCATGGCCGGGCATCCACACCGCCAGCCACACCGACAGCTACCTGCCCAAGGACATGCCGGCCTACCTCGCCTATGTGCGCGCCGTGGTCGAGCGCTACGACGGCGACGGCGTCGACGACATGCCCGGCCTGACCGCCCCCGTGCGCACCTGGGAGGTCGACAACGAGCCCGACCTGCACAACACGGTGGCGCCGAAGGGCGGCGGGGGTGCTGGGCCCCCCGAGCTCTTCCAGACCCAGGAGGAGTACGCTGTCGTGCTGGTCGCGACGGCCGCGACCATCCGCGAGGCGGATCCCCAGGCCCTGATCCTCAGCGCGGGCTTCTACCGACCGCACACGCCGCAGGGCAAGCAGTGGATCGCCGGCCTGCTGGAGCAGCCGGGGGTGCGCGAGGCCATCGATATCCTCAGCCTGCACTGCTACTACCACCAGGACGCGCTGGACACCCCCGACCGCACCATCCAGGCCTGGCGCGAGCTGCTGCCCGACAAGGGCTTGTGGGTGACCGAGACCTCGGTCCCGATCTCCGGCAAGCAGCCCTATGTGAGCGAGACCTGGCAGGGCAAGATGGTCGCCGCCACCTTCGGGGCCATGCTCGCCGGCGGGGCCGACCGGGTCTTCTGGCACACGCTGGCCGACCCTCCGGCCAGCACCCCCAGCTCCTACCGCTCGCCCTTCGCCACCAACTCCCTGTTCCAGGCGATGGGGGCGCACGACGCTCCCGGGACCGGCGGCCTGCGCGAGAAGCCCGCCGCGACCGTCTACCGCCACCTCAACCGGCTGGCCGGCCCCTCACGAAGCGACAGCTTCGTCGAGCTGGAGATCTCCGGAGGCCGCGTCCTGCAGACGGACCGCGGCTGGCTGGTCTTCTGGGGCGAGGTCAGCCCTCCGGCCGGCGCCACCCACAGCGTCGACCTGCTCACCGGGACCGAGCGCCCCGTCGCGGGCCGCGTCTCGGCCCCGGCATGGCTGGAAGCCCGCCCCTCCGACCCGGGTTGACTCGGACAGCCTGCGCTCTCCCCCAAGGCCTCATGAAGCACGCCCCCATCCTCCTGCTCCTCCTCCTCAGCCTGATCGGCCTGTCCAGCCCGGCCTCCGCCCAGAGCGCCAGCGCGCCCATCGTCTCCGAGGCCGACCGCTTCGCCGCCGAGCGCATCGCCGACATGCCCGACGCCGATCCGGCGGCCCGACTCCAGATGGTCCTCGAAGCCCGCAAGCAGACCCAAGGGGCGCTCTTCGCCCTGGCCGAGACCCACCCCGGGATCGTCGAGCAGGTGATGGTCGCCCGCTACAAGCGCGCCCTGGCCTGGCTGGACTCGCTGCCGCCCACCGACCTGCACCGGGTCCGGCGGGGAGAGCAGATCATCCGCAGCCGGGACCTGTGGCGCTCGACCGAAGAGACCGAGGCGGTCGCGCTGGGGACCGCCTTCGGCTTCAAGGCGAAGAAGCTGCTGGCCGTCCGCGCCGGGCCCCACGAGGGGCGGGTCGTCCGGGTCATGGTGGACACCAAGACCAAGGGCAAGGAGACCGACCGCGGCATCGTCGAGCTGGCCTGGCCCTCGACCTTCGAGCGCGACGAGGCCTCGCGCGAGGCCCTCTCCAAGATCTTCGGCGCCCGCCCCTCGCGCCATGTGCAAGGCAAGGGCTCCCTCCTCCCCCTGGTCGACGGCTCCTTCGAGGTGCCCGGCACCGTGGGCACGCACTGGCAGATCGAAGAGGCGGTGGTGCTCGGGGTCCGCACCCCGACCAGCGATGTCACCGTCACCACCGACGACATCGCCCTGGACGGCGCGGCCAGCCTGCGGGTGCACAACAACGCCACCACGCGGCTGTTCTTCGCGACCACCCAGCGGGTCGAGGTCGTCGGAGGCATGACCCTCCAGGCCCGCGCCTACCACCGCACCGAGTCGGTGCAGGCCGAGTTCCAGCAGAACGAGGGCGACCTCTACCTCTCGCTCAGCTTCGAGGACATCTTCCAGAAGCCGATCGGGGCGCCGATCCTGGCCCGTGGGCGCATCGCCACCCACGGCTGGGAGCTGATGGAGGCCACCGGCGCGGTGCCCACCGAGGCGGCCTACGCCCGCGTCGCCCTGGTGGCGGGCCTCTCCGGCACGACCTGGTTCGACGCCGTGACCCTCTCCCTCGAGTAGCGCGTGGCGATCACCGTTCGGTACCCTGGCCGGCTCTGCCTGCTGGGAGAGCACTGCGACTGGGCGGGCGGGGCCAGCCTCGTCCTGCCGATGCCGCTGGGAATTCGCGCCACCTGCGAGGAGGGGGACACCCAGCTGGAGATCGAGGCCGCCCTGGAGGACGAGTGGCTGCGCGCCCGGTTTCCCGCCACCGGCGAGGTCAACCCGGACGGCGGCCCGCTCCGCTTCGTCGCGGCGGCGATGGCCTGCCTCGCCTCCCACGGCATGGCTCCTCCCAGCGCTCGCCTGCACCTGGACTCGGACCTGCCCGCGGGGCGAGGCTTCTCCTCCTCGGCCGCGGTGGTCCTGGCCAGCTTGGACGCCCTCGCCCGGCTGGCCGGTCATGCCCTCCAGCCCGAGGCCCTGGCCCGCCTCGCCTACGAGACCGAGCGGACCCTGCTGGGCGTGCCCTGCGGCCTGCTCGATCCGATGGCCTGCGCGTTCGCTCAGCCCCTCTACCTGCGCTGGCACCGACAGCGCCACGGCGCCCCCGAGCCCGGCCTGCGCCCGATCCAGGCAGGCAGCGCGCTGCACCTGGTCGCCGCCTGCTTCCCCAAGCCCCGCGACACCCGCGCGATCCTGACCTGCCTTCGCGACGCGGTCGACGGGGATCTCCGCGACGCCATGGCCGCCGAGCGGGCGCGCGCGGCCCACACCGCCATCGCCCACTTCGCCGACGCCGCCACCGCGGGGGCGCGCTGCCTGATCGCGGGGGACGTCCGCGGCCTGGGCGCTCTGCTCGACGGCTGCCAGGCGGTCTACGACGAGGAGCTGGCCGATGCTTTCCCCGCCCTGGCGGCCCCCGGGCTGCGCGCGGTCTGCGGGGAGCTGCGGCGCCACGGCTCGCTGGGCGCCAAGTTCAGCGGAGCAGGGGGAGACGGGAGCGTGATCGCCTTGATGGACGGTCCCGACACCGCCAAGGCCGCGGTGGACCTGCTCGTCGGCCGGGGCCTGCGGGCCTGGTACTGCCCCACTTCGGCCTCGGCCTGAGCCCGGCCGACCCGTGCGCCAATCGTGACAAGCTGGGTCCGCTGCGCTGAACGCCGGGAGGCTATCTTGGCCCCGTGACCCCCCCTGCGCCTCCAACCGCCATCGGGCCCTACATCTTGATGGAGCCTATTGGAACCGGCGCGACCGCCCAGGTCTACCGGGCACGGGATCCCCGCGACGACCGCGACGTCGCGATCAAGCTGATCACCGACCTGGACCGGGACGCCAACGACCGCTTCCTGGCCGAGGTGGCCGCGCTGCGGCGGGTCAGCCATCCCGGCGTGGTCGAGATCCTCGACGCGGGAGAGAGCGAGGCGGGCCGCTGGCTGGCGATGGAGCTGGTCGAGGGCCGGCCCCTGGACGAGTGGGTCGAGCTGGTCACCGGCAGCACCCGCCTGAGGCGGATCCTGCGGGCCGGCGAGCAGATCGCCTGGGCGCTGGCGGCGATGCACGACAACCGCATCCTGCACCGGGACCTCAAGCCCGCCAACATCCTGGTCGGCAAGCGCGGACGGGTGGTCCTGGTCGACTTCGGCTTCGCCGCTCACCTCGACCGCGCCGCCGAGTTCGGGGCCGCGGGCACCCTCCGCTACATGGCACCCGAGCGGTTGACGGGCGCGACGACCGACTACCGCAGCGACCTTTTCAGCCTGGGGGTGGTGCTGTTCGAGCTGATCGCCCGCCGGGCCCCCCACGTCGGCTTGGATCAGCACCGGCTGGTCCTGGCCCAGTGTACCCAGCCAGCGCCATCGATCGCCGAGTTCGCGCCCGAGGCCCCGCCCGCCGCCATCGAGATCATCGACCGCCTGCTGGCCAAGCCGGTCGCCGAGCGCCCTCGGAGCGCGGGCGAGGTGGCCGCGGCGCTCCGATCCGCCCTGGCCGAGACTCCCCGCGCCAGCACCTGGCGCCCCAGCCTGCGGGCCACGCCCTTCGTCGGACACGCCGACCTGATGGCGAACCTGCTCAGCAAGGGTCGATCGGACCACCCATGCACCGTGGTGCTCCAGGGCCCCCCCCTGGTCGGCCTCAGCCGCCTGCTGAAGGAGCTGCAGGGGCGGCTCCTGGTCAAGGGCGTCCTGGCCATCCTGGTCCCCGGTGGGCGGCGTGTCCTGGCGGACCTGCTGGACGCCCTCTGTGGCCCCTTGCAGCCCTCGGACCGCCGCGTGGCGCGAATGGGCTCCGATCGGGAACTGCTGCTCGCCGCCTGGCCCGAGCTGGCCCGGCCGACCGAGGACATCGTCTCGCTCACCCGAGTGCCCACCCCCGCCGACCTGATGTCCGCCGTGCGCAGCGTGCTGGGCCGGGCCAACACCACCCAGCGCCTCGCCATCCTGATCGACGACGCCGATCGCTGCGACGCCCGGGACCTCAGCCTGATCGAGGGCTTCGGCCTGCTGCTCCTGGCCACCCACCAGCCCACCCGCCTCTCCAACGCTGCGGAGCGGGTGGCGCTGCCGCCCCTCGACCGCCGGCGCACCGCCGACCTGGCCCGTCACCTGCTCGGTCGGGCGATCGGACCGGCCTTTGTCGCCGATCACAGCGCCGAGATCGCCGGCCTGCCCGGGCGGCTCGTCGAGCTGGCCCGCGTCCGAGGCAGCGGCGAGGAGAGCAGCAGCAGCCCCGATCCTCGAACGGCCCGCCTGCGCCCCTGGCCCAACGCCATCGACGAGGCCGAGCGGCTGCTGGTCGAGCAGGGCCCTCGGGCGGCCCTCGCGGTGCTCGAAGAGACGGGCATGGGCATCCCCTCGCCCGCCTTGCGGCATCGGCTGGCGCTGCTGCGCTCCCGGGCGGCGATGCAGCGCGGCGAGCTGCACCTGGCGGCCGAGCACGCCCACGAGGCCCTGGAGGTGGCCGAGCAGCGCAGCGACCAGGCCGAAGCGCAGCTGGCCCTGGCGACCGTGATGCTGCTGGAGGGCCGCAGCTCCGAGCTGATCGAGCAGGGAACCCAGGCCAGCCAGCAGGCCCTGGACGAGCAGCAACCCGCGCTGGCGGTGCGCTGGGGGGTGCTGACGGCCCGCGCCTGTCACCAGGAGGGGCGCCTGACCCACGCCCGCGAGCTGCTCGAAGGGCTGAAGGCTCGCCAGGTCGAGGACTCCCCGCTCAGCCTGGGGCTGTCCTGGACCCTGACCGAGGTCAGCGTGCAGCAGTGCGACTGGCGTCGGGCGCGCGAGCTGATGCAGTCCACCGGAGAGGGCAGCCACGGGGAGCTCGGGCGGCGCAGCCGGGGCGGACTCCGCGCCGAGGTAGGCAGCTACTGGTTGCGTCGGGGCGAGGTGGCCAAGGCCAACGAGCAGCTGGAGCGGGCCTGGCACGACCTCGCGCGCACCGAGGACCGCCGCTTGCTGGCGACCCTGCTCGCCCGCTTCGCCGAAGGTCGCCTGATGGCCGGTCGCGTCGACGAGGCCGGCCGCCTGGCCCGGGAGGCGCTCAACGAGGCCGGCGCCACCTCGGATCTGGCCGCGACCTGCGAAGCGCACCGGGTGGCGCTGCGCCAGGCGCGGATGGCGGGAGACCTGAGCCGCCTCGTGGAGCTGATCCCCTCCTCCAGGGCGCTGCTGGAGGCCCATCCCACCGGCTTCTGGGGCGATGTGCTGGCCTCGCAGCACGCGCTCGCCCTGGCCTCGACCGGCTCCAGCCAGGACCTCAGCCCCTTCCTCGCCCGCGCCCGGGCCGTGTCCAGCGAAGACCCCTACCTCCGCTCGACGGCAGAGCTGGCCTGCCTCAGCCTGGACGTAGCCGCCGGGCGGGACCGCAGCGCCGAGGCGTCCAGCATGGCCCGGCGCTTCCACGGCCAGGCCCTGCTCCACCTAAGCTGCATCGCCACGGCGATCGCCGTGCGGGGCCGCGCCTCGTCCGCGGCGACGATCCCCTCCGAGCGTGAGGCGCTCACCCGCGGGGATCGGCTGGCGGCCGCCTGGCTCGAGCTGGCCCGCCTGGACGGGCGCTCGGGCAGCTCCGTCGCTCGCGGCACCGGCTTGCTGGGCTTGCTGGGGCCCTCTCCGCTGGCCCCCTGAGCGTCCCAGCGGGTGGACGCGCTCAGAAGCTGAAGCGCAGGTCCCGGCTCTGTCCGGCGTCGATCCGCACGGTCTGTTCGCGGGTCCGGCCCGACTCGATGGCCACCACGCGCACCTCGTGGGTGCCGACCGCCAGCGCCTGCGAGGGCAGCGGCGTGTGACCGACATAGCGGCCGTTGATGAACACCCGGCTGGGGCGAGTGGCCCGGATCAAGAGGACGCCCTGATCGGGGCCGGGCAGCTCGCCCCCCGCCGCGGCGGCCTCGATCGAGAAGGTCGAGTCGTCCTGGACCGCGCCGCCGGGGTCGTCGCCTTCGGGAGGAGGCGTGCCGGGCTCGGCCGGAGGGTCCTGTGGCTCGGCCGGCGCGACCTCGCTCGGGCTGGGGCGCAGGACGGGCTCCTCGGTCGAGGGAGGAGGCGGCGGCGGCGCCTTCGTGCCCGTGCGCATCAGGTACCAGGACCCTGCCAGCAGGACCACGACCAACACTCCGAAGATCACCAGCCCCATGCTGACGCCGCCCGAGGGCTCTTCGGGAGCCTGCACCGGCGCCGGGACCCGGCCCTGGGCTTCGCGACGCTGGGCCGACCAGTCCGGGGCAGGGGTGGGCGTGCTCTTCGGGAAGACGGTCGGCGGGACGGTCGGCGGCGAGTCCGTGATCACGATCGGCGCGGGCCGCGGAGAGTCACCAAAGATCTTGCGGGCGGGCGGATCGACCGCGTCCATGGGCTGCGTCAACGAGTCCAGGGAGCCGCTGATGTCCCCGGTCTCGATCGCGTCGGGCTCGTCGTCCTCCCAGGGCAGGGAGATCTCGTCGTCCGGCAGCTCCTTGGAGGGCGAGGGGGGCTCGACAGGCAGGGCGGCGGCCGCGAAGGCATCGGCGATCGCGAAGCCGTCCGAAGACTCGTCGGGCTCGGCGGGCTCGGCAGGCTCGGCGGGCTCGGCAGGCTCGGCAGCCTGGAACTGCAGGTTGAGCGTGCGGGCGGGGGGCGCCTCGGTCAGGAAGGCCGGGCCCGCCGGATCGGAGAGGTTGGAGGCCTCGTCCTCGTCCGAAGCGCCGACGGACAAGGGCTCGTCGTCGGCCTCGCTGGAGTCGAAGCCGCCCAGGCCGGCGCGATCCGCCGGATCGTCGAAGCGCAGCAGCCGGTCGTAGATCTGCTGGTGCACGACGACCGAGTCCCGCTGGATCTCGCCGTCGATCGAGGTCAAGCCGTCGTCCATCACCCCCGCGTCCAGCGATCCCCGCGAGAAGCTGGGGCCGAAGGACATCGACAGCGGGGGAGGCTCGATCGCCCCCGGCTTGCGCAGGACCGGCCGGGCCTTCGTCGCCGCGGGCTCGGGCGGGGCCGGATCATCGTCGAAGGACGACGAGGCCAGGGCCGACGCGTCCCAGATCGGCGTCGGCAGGGAGGGCACCACCGGCGCCGGGGCCCCCGCGGCCCGGGTCGGCGAGCCGATGAAGATGCGCAACGGCCCACCGCCGTCGTAGCTGTCGTCGTCCCCGTCCGGCTCGTCCGGCTCGTCGATGATGTCGACCTCGGGCTCGTCCTGCAGCGCAGGGAGGGGCGTCGTCTGCAAGGACTGCAGATCGATGCCCCGCGGACGGTCGTCCACCAGCAGGACCGATGGCCGGCTGCCGAACAGACCGGGCTTGCGGCTCACCGCCGCCCCCGAGCCGACGGAGGGCTACCACTCAGGACCACAGCGCCTCCAAGGAGGCGGGGATCTCGTTGCCCTCGGCGATGCCGCCCAGCACCTGCACCGCGTTCGGACCCAGCTCGACATGCAGCCCCGAGGCCCGCGCCACGCTCTTCAGGACGCCGTCCAGGATCAGCTGGTTGACCGCGCGGCGCACGACCCAGTGGTCGGCCGGCTCGAGGCCGCGGTAGAGGTTGTCGGCCCGGCTGAGCCAGGTGCCCGAGCCGGAGCGGCTGAGGATCTGGCTGGCCAGCGAGCGCACCAGGGCGCGGCCCCGGACCGGGTCGCTGACGTTGAGCTCGCCCGACCACCAGGTCTCGACGCCGGCCTGATCGCGCAGGCGATCGATCTGGGCCTCGTCCAGGCGCAGATCCATGGGGAGGCCCCCGTCGGTGCTGCCCATCATGCGGACGAGGTCGAAGGGGTGGACATCGAGCCAGCGAGCGACCTGCCCGATGGTCAGCTTCTCGAAGAGATCAGCGCCCGACATCTCAGGCCTCCACCTGGGGGGTTTCGTCGTCCATCGGGCCGCCGCCGATTGCCGGGGCGTCCACATGGGTCTCGGGATCACCCTCGTCCTCGGCGCCCGCGATGACCTCGGGATCGAGCCAGATGGTGTAGATCTCGATCCCGGCCGCGGCGAGCTCGGTGGACTGCTCGCGGGCGCGGTCGAGCTGCGAGGTGAAGGCCTCGCGCAGATCCGAGCGGGGGGAGTCGTCGCCGAACCAGACCTGGATCGCCAGCAGGCCGCGATAGTCCGCGTACTGCACGGTGGCGTCGGGCTGCCCGACCTCGGCCAGGGTGGCCCCGATCACCGCGATCAGCCGGTAGGCCAGCAGGCAGGCCAGGTCCTCGCCCCGCTCGGCGCCCTCTTCGAAGACGGCGAAGGGGACGGGCAGCAGCACCGCCAGCGCCTCGACCTGCCCCTGGGGCGGGCTGATGCTGCCGATGACCGAGACAGCGACGAACTCCTCGGCGTAGGGCTCCAGCGGAGACTGCGCCGCCTCCATCAGCGGCCGGAGGCGCTCACGCACGCTCTGGTGATGGGCTTCAATCGCCTTGCGGTAGCCGTCGGGGAGGAGGTTGAGGGTGGCCTCGGCCTCCTGGAACTGCTCGAACTCTTCGATCAGGCGCGCCACATCCGGCTGCCCGAGGAGCGCGGAGACCCGCTCGTCGCGGCGGTCCTGAGCCACCCGCAGCAGCGAGTCCCGCGAGCGGACCACCTCGGCTTCGGCGTCCAGGCCCTTGTCCACCGCGGCCCGGGTCCGCGCCCGCTCCAGCTTGGGGAGCTCGGCGACGTCCTGGCGCACCCGGTCCGCGAGGCCCTCGAGCGTGGCGATCTGGCGCTGGAGCTCGGCGACATCTTCGCTGAGCCGCTGCTGCTCGCCGGTGATCTCCTCCAGGCGGGCGCGCGCGCCATCGGCCTGCCCTTCCCTCCAGCGCACGACCTCGTCCAAGGCCTGCGCCATCAACGGGGGCGTCATGCGTGTCTCCGCCTTCATCTCAAGCCTCCAGTCGCGACCCGATCGCGAGTTCCAGCCAGCATATCAGACGCGGGACCTGAATCAGTCACCGCAGCTCCCCCACATTCCCCTGCCCTCGGCCTTCGCCGCCTCGACCGCCAGCTCGATCTGATCGTAGTAGCGCACATCCGGCTCGTACTCGTAGACGTCGGCGTAGCCGCCTCGCGCCAGGACCTCGCTGAAGATCACCTCGAAGTTGCCCGAGCCCTCCTGGATGCCCAGCCCGCCCAGGTCGACCAGCACATCGTAGAGCGGGTCGGTCTCGTCGCCTTCGAGCAGGATCCAGGCCAGGTTGCGATCGTAGATGTCCACGCAGAGCGCGTCGAATTCGAGCCGGACCTGCCGACCGTCGAGGTGCAGGCGGGTGAATTCGGTGGCTTCGTCGGCGAAACACTCGGCGGGGGTGTTGGCCTTCTCGGTCTCGGGCGCGTCGATGCCCAGCAGGCGGACCTGTTCGGAGGCGTCGCCGGTGCAGCCGCCGAAGTCGACCGTGTCGCCGTCGATAGTGCAGGTGACGGTCTCTTCGCGGGTGGGCGCGCAGGCGCGGGTGGGGGCCACGATCGGCACGAGATCGTCGACCGAAGTGCAGCCGGCGGCAGCAGCGCATCCCAGCACCAGCCCGGCGCGAAGTGCAGCGGGGAGGAGCAGGAGTGCGCGGGACGAGGCACCAGTCGGCATCGGGCCTGGATATTCCATCCACCCGCCGGATGCACCACCGCGGATAGGTCCGGAGCTGTCACAAGGCTATGATGCGCGGGCACCCGAGCCCGAATCCGGAACCCCGCCTCCATGAGCAGCCCCCTCGTTCGTAGCGCCGATCGCGACGAATCCAGCCCGAAGCCGCAGGATCCCGCTACGCCGCCCGAGCCGGCGTCGCCGCAGGTGGTGGTGCGCGCCCGCGGCCTGGGCAAGCGCTTCGACATCTACCTGAACGACCGCTCGCGGGTCTACGAGTTCTTCGGAAGCCGCAGCCACCACACCGAGCACTGGGCCCTGCGTGGCGTGGACTTCGAGGTCGCCCGCGGCCGCAGCTTCGGCGTCATCGGCAGCAACGGCGCCGGCAAGTCGACCCTGCTCAAGCTGATCGGCGGCATCTCTCGCCCCACCGAGGGCAGCCTGGAGGTGATGGCCCCCCTCTCGACCTTGCTCGACCTGGGCCTGGGCTTCCACCAGGACTTCACCGGCCGCGAGAACATCCGCCTGAACTGCCGCCTGCTGGGCATGAGCGAGCGGGCCGTCGAGGATCGCATCCCGCAGATCATCGCCTTCGCCGAGCTGGGGCAGTTCATCGACCTGCCCGTCCGCACCTACTCGGCCGGCATGCACCTGCGCCTGGGCTTCGCCATCGTCGCCCACACGGACAGCGACATCTTCCTGGTCGACGAGGTCCTGGCCGTCGGTGACCAGTACTTCCAGCGCCGCTGCATCAACAAGATCGAGGAATTCCTCGACGCGGGCCGCACCATCATCCTGGTCAGCCACGATCTGCACGCCGTGCGCAACCTCTGCGACGATGTGCTCTGGCTGGAGGGCGGCCGCGTCCGGATGTTCGGCCCGGCCCGCGAGGTGGTCGACCGCTACCTCGACATCGAGCGCGAGCGCGCCACCGGCGGCCGGCGCCTCGTGGCCACCCCCTTCCTCGGCGGCGAGCGGCGGGCCGACCCCTCCCCTCCCCCGCTACGCCCCGCCGAGTACCAGGCCACCGTCGACGACCCGCGCCTGCGGCAGGCCCTGATGGAGGCCTGCGCCATCCCCGACCCGGCCGCCCTCTGGGCCCAGCCCGTGCCGGTCGAGCCCCCCGACGTCAACGACGGCGATCAGCCCGTGATCCAGGGCACGGGCGAGGTCCGCATCCTGGCGGTCAACATCCTCGACGGGAACGGCCGCCCCCGCGAGCGCTTCCGCACGGGCGAGGACCTCGTCGTCGCCGTCACCTTCCGCACCACCGAGCCCGTGCCTCGCCCCATCTTCGGCGTCGCCATCTTCCGCTCGGACGGCGTCTACATCCACGGCCCCAACACCCGCTACGACGGCGTCCTCGACGGCGACTACCACGGCATCTACACCTTCTTCATCTGCTGGCGGGCCATCCCGCTGCTGTCGGGCCGCTACCGGCTCAGCGTGGCCATCTTCGACCAGCACCACCTCAAGCCCCACGCCTGGCACAACCAGCTCTACGACGTCGAGCTCAGCTCGGGCATGGAAGACCACGGCATCGTCCGCCTGGACCACGCCTGGGGGATGATCACCCACCACGAGGAGCCCGAGTGAGCCGCCGGGTGGTCGTGATCGGCCGGGTGCCCGACGCCGATCGCCTCCGCACCTCCTTCCCCGAGCTGCGCACCGAGAGCCTCGCCCTAGCCCTGCGCGAGGCCGGCCACAGCGTCCGGGTCATCGGCCTGGTCCCCCCGGCAGAGGCCCGCTCCCGGCGAGGCCCCAAGGCCTGGGAGGGCGAGGCCCGGGTGGGAGAGGAGGCGCCCGGCTGGCTGGAGCGCGTCGCCGAGCTGGCCGCCGAGGCCGAGCTGCTGGTCAGCGCGGGCCCTCACAACGGCGGCCGGGTCGCCTGCCTCGTCGCCAAGGAGCGGCCGGTCTGGGCCGACCTGCCGGGCGACCCCTTCGCCGAGGTGCAAGCCGTCAGCCTCGCCACCGGCCTGCCCCTGCCCGACCGACAGGCCGGCGCCCTGGCCGCGGCCCTGCCCCTGCTCTGCCGCGCCGACGGCATCGGGGTCGTCAGCGAGCGCCAGCGCCTGCTGCTGCTCGGTCAGCTCGGCCTGCTGGGCCGCCTCGCCGACCCGGCTGCCCTGCCGGTGATCGGCGTCACGCCGGTGGCCTGGCACTTCGACGGCAGCCCCGCGCCGCCACGCCCGCGCGCCGCGGGCCAGCCCCTGCGGGTGGCCCTGATCGGCGGAGCCAACGCCTGGCTGGACGTCCAAGCCATGATCGAGGGCCTGGAGCAGGCCATGCATGCGCAGCCCGGCATCGAGGTCCTGGTGGGAGAGGGCGACCTGCCCGGCCACTACCGCGCGGGCTGGGAGCTGCTGCGGAGCTGGGCCCAGGATCGACCCGGAGTGCGCCTGCTGCCTCGCCTCGCGCCGGCTGCGCTGAGCGAGGCCCTCGCCGCCGCTCACCTGGGCCTGCTGGTCGACCGCGAGGGGATCGAGCCCGAGACCGGCAGCCGCACCCGCGTCCTCTTCCTGCTGCACCAGGGCCTGGAGGTGCTGAGCACCACCCGCACCGAGCTCTGCGCCGGGCTGGCCGCGCGCGGGCTGATCCACGCCCTGCCTGATGGCCGGCCCGAGAGCATTCACCGGGCGCTGCTGGATCGTCTCGCCTCGCGCAGCGGTCCGCAGGCCGAAGAGGCGGCCGCCCGACTGGCCGTGGAGCTGCGCCCCGAGGCCGCCGCCGCCGCCCTGCTGGACTTCGCCGCCCAGCCCCGGCGCAGCGCCCCCGGACAGCCCCTGGGCTTCGAGCTCGCCCAGGACAACGCCCGCCTGCGAGACGCCCTGGCAGCGGTCCACCAGAGCCCGACCTGGAGGCTCTCGTCCCGCCTGCGACGCCTCCGCGCGCGCTGATTTGCCGGCGCGCCTTGCGCGATCGCGCAAAACGATGCATATTTATGCATCAACCGAGAGGTGCGCCCGTGATCCAGCTCCGCAAGCCCACTGTGGCCGACGTCCCGCAGATCGTCGAGCTGTTGCGCCCCCATGTGCTGGCCGAGCGCCTGTTGCCGCGCAGCCCCCGCCAGGTCGCGGAGAGGCTGCGCGACTTCCTGCTGGCCGAGCGCAAGACTGAGGGCCTGAATGGGGGCCGGACCGAGCTGGTCGGCGTCGCCTCCATCTCGCTGGTGGACACCTACCTCGCCGAGGTCGGGGCCATCGCCGCCGCCGACCCCGACATCGAGGCCGCCCTGGTCCGCCAGCTCCTGGCCGAGGCCACCGAGATGGGCGTCGCCGACGCCTTCGTCCTCACCGACGCGCCCGAGCTCTTCGAGGGCCTGGGCTTCCGCCGGACCCGGGTGCAGGACATCCCCGAGAAGCGGGATCGGCAGTGCCTGCGCTGCTCGCGGCTGCCACGTTGCCGGCAGGTGGCGCTGACCATTCCCCTGGGGGATCGCTGGGCGCAGGCCGCGAAGTAGCCCCCCTCAGCAGTCCGGATTCGCCCGACCCGGCGTCGGCGCGACCCGACTGCACCAGGCGCCCGGACTGTCATTGGCCGAGGCGTTGAGCTTGTCGGGATCCAGAGACAGAGACTCGCCGGCCTGAACAGTGCCGTCGAGGTAGCTCACCCGGTCGATCAGCAGCCCCTCGCCCGTGCTGAGCAGGACCTCGTCCGCGGCGTTGGCCAGGGCGAACCCTTCGCCCCATGTGTTGTAGTTGAAGGCGCCGTCGCAGGCGGTCCCTCCGTTGGCCGAGGGCGCCGTGTCGGCGCAGAGCACCACCCAGTCGCCCGCCGCGACCCGGACCCCGCCGTCGAGGATCCAGGTGTCGACGCCCTCGTCGCTCAGGACGAGCCCGTCCAGGTCCAGCGCCCGGCCAGAGTTGTTGTAGAGCTCGATCCACTCCCCGCTCTCGTCGGCGACGGCGTCCGGGTTGATCATCAGCTCGCTGATGACGAGGTCCCCCGCCTCGAAGGCCGCCGCGCCCCCTCCCCCGTCGGCGCCTCCTCCCCCTCCGTCGGCATCACCTCCCCCC
>DDSR01000281.1 GCA_002343455.1 Deltaproteobacteria bacterium UBA2385
CGTCGAGCATCAGGAACGGGTCGAGCCGGCGCTGCAGGAGGGAGGTCAGCACGCGCGTCAGCTTCACGCCGTCGCCGTCGCGGGTGGCCTGGCCCTGCACGAGGCGCTCGACACCGCGCGGCCGTTGCAGCAGGGAGAGAGAAGGGATGGTGGTGCTCATGGCCCTCAATGTAGGGGCGGGCGCGGCGGCGCGGAGCCTGCGGCTTTGCACGCAGCGTTCAGGCGCGCAGAGCGGTCGGTGGTAATCTGCCCCGCCCCATCCGGCTGCAGCGTCGAACATGAAAGCGATCTGGAAAGGCACCGTCCTCGCCGAGAGCGACGACACCGTCGTCGTCGAAGGCAACCACTACTTCCCCGCCGCCTCGGTGCAGCAGAAGTACCTGCTGCCCAGCAACACCAAGACGACGTGCTCGTGGAAGGGCCAGGCGCACTACCACACGCTGTTCGTCGACGGCGACGCCAACCCCGACGCGGCCTGGTTCTACCCGGAGCCCAAGGAGGCCGCCGCGCAGATCAAGGGCCGCATCGCATTCTGGAAGGGCGTGCAGGTCGTCGAGTAGGCGGCGGGCCGACGGGCCGCCGCGGCAGGCGTCAGATGCCCAGCAGCTTCTTCGCCTCGGCCAGCAGGCGCATCGACTCGCCGTGGTTGCCGGCCTTGTGCGCGGCCTCGCCGTCGGCGCGCAGCTTCTTGACCTTCTCGGCATTCTCGGCCGAGAGCTGCGGCTTGGTGTCCAGCTTGGCGTCGATCGTGCGCATCTCGCCCGGGCAGCCATGGGCGTGGGCGACGGTGGCGGCGCCGGCCAGGGCCAGCGCGGCGGCGAGGCCCGCGGGGCCACCCCCGACCACCAGCACCCGCCGGGTGGCGGCCCGCGCGGGGCGCGAGAGCACCGCGGCCGCCCCGGGGAGCAGCCCGAGGAAGCGGCGCCGGGTCGCGCCCGAGGGGCTCAGGGCTTCGCCTTGCCGTAGCCCCCGCCCGGCGAGAGCATCCAGGCGAACTCCTCGACCGTGGTGGTCCGGGAGAGCTCCTCGTTGCGGTGCGGGAAGCGCCCGAAGCGCTCGATCAGGGCGAGGTGCTGCTGCGCGAAGTCCAGCATGGTCTGGCCGATCTGCGCCAGCTCGGGCGGGGTCTCGTCCCGAAGGCGGGTGAAGAGCTCGACCGAGCGCCGCTGGATGGCCAGGTCCTCGCTGTGCTCGAGCGGCAGGTAGAAGAAGGCGCGCTGGAAGTAGCCGTAGTGCCGGTCCCAGCCGCGCTCCAGCCCGTCCAGGGCGGTGGCCAGGGCCTGGCGGTCGCTGGCGAAGGCCTTGCCGCTGCCGCGGTGGATCTGGCGGGAGAACTGGTCCAGCAGGATCACCCAGGCCAGCCTGCCGGCGGGGGTCTCACACATGGCGTCGAGCTCACCGCGGGCCGCCGCGGCGTGGGCCCCGCCGAAGCGCTGGCGGATGGTGGCGTCGAGCTCGGGCGAGCCGCCGAACCAGAGGTCCATGCGCGGAGCGACCGGCGCGGCGGGATCGGACTCGGCAAACCAGAAATGGAGGACATCGAGGGTGGGATCGGCGTTCATGCGGCCACGATATCCGGGTTTGCGACCTCCCTGCCAGCCGCGGGCAGGCCAACCCGCGGCGGGCGGGGCATACTCTCTCCCTCTCCTTGCCCCCGGAAGGACCGTGTCCGCGCTGCCCATCCCCGAGCTGGTCGACCCCAACCTGTTCCTGAATCGCGAGCTGGCGCTGCTGGAGTTCAACCGGCGGGTGCTGGCGCAAGCCGCGGATCCCGGCGTGCCCCTGCTGGAGCGGGTCCGCTTCCTCAGCATCTGCAGCAGCAACCTGGACGAGTTCTTCGAGATCCGCGTCGCCGGCCTGATGCAGCGGGCCGACGCCCGCTCGACCGAGACCGGCCCCGACGGCATGCCGCCCCAGGAGAACCTCGCCGCGGTCGCCGAGGTGGCCCACGCCCTGGTCGAGGAGCAGTACCGCCTCTTCAACCAGGAGCTGCTGCCCGCGCTGGAGGGCGAGGGCATCCGCGTCCTGCGCCGATCGAGCTGGACGGCCCGGGTCCGCAAGCACGTCCGGACCCACTTCCAGGACCAGGTCCTGCCCGTCCTGACCCCCGTCGCCCTCGATCCCTCCCACCCCTTCCCGACGGTGCTCAACAAGGGGCTCAACTTCCTCATCACTCTGCGGGGCGAAGACGCCTACGGGCGCTCCAGCGGGCGGGCGGTGCTGCAGGTGCCGCGCTGCCTCCCCCGGCTGCTGACCCTGCCTCGCTCGGTGGGCGGCGGTCGGCACGACTTCGTGCTGCTCTCCAGCGTCATCCACGCCCATGTGGGGGACCTCTTCCCCGGCATGACGGTCACCGGCTGCCACCAGTTCCGCGTCACCCGCAACAGCGATCTGTGGGTCGACGAAGAAGAGGTCGCCAACCTGAAGCAGGCCCTGCAGGGCGAGCTGCTGGGCCGGCGCTACGGCGACGCCGTCCGGCTGGAGGTGGCGGCCAAGGCCCCCCAGAAGGTCTGCGACTTCCTGCTCAAGCAGTTCGAGCTGAGCGAGGACGATCTGTACCGGGTCGACGGGCCCGTCAACCTGCACCGGATGGGCGGCCTGGTCACGGGGGTGGACCTCCCCGCCTTGAAGTACCCGACCTTCCTGCCCGGCAACCCGCCCGAGCTGCTGGCGGGCCACGACTACTTCGAGGCCCTGCGCAAGCAGGACTTCCTGCTGCACCACCCCTTCCAGAGCTTCAGCCCGATCGTCGAGCTGCTGCGCCAGGCGGCCAGCGACCCCGATGTGCTGGCCATCAAGCAGACCCTCTACCGGGTCGGCGACGCCTCGCCCCTGGTCGAGGCCCTGATCGAGGCCGCCCGCATCGGCAAGGTCGTCACCGTCGTGATCGAGCTGCGAGCCCGCTTCGACGAGGCCGCCAACATCCAGCTGGCCAACCGCCTGGAAGAGGTCGGGGCCAACGTGGTCTACGGGGTGGTCGGCTACAAGTGCCACGCCAAGATGACCTTGATCGTGCGCCGCGAGGGCCACCGGGTCCGGCGCTACGTCCACCTGGGGACCGGCAACTACCATGTCGGCACCGCCCGGGCCTACACCGACTTCGGCCTGCTGACCTCCGACGCCAAGACGGGCCAGGACGTCCACCAGCTCTTCATGCAGCTCACCGGCATGGGCTCGGTCCTGCCCTTGCAGCGGCTGGTCCAGGCTCCGTTCTCGATGCAGGACTTCCTGCTGGAGCGCATCGCCTTCGAGGCCGCCGAGGCCCGCGCCGGCCGCAAGGCGCACATCCAGGCCCGGATGAACAGCCTCAGCCACCCCGAGGTCATCCGGGCGCTGTACGAAGCCAGCCGGGCCGGCGTCCAGATCGATCTGCTGATTCGAGGCATCTGCTGCCTGCGGCCCGGGGTCCCCGGCCTCAGCGATACGATCCGCGTGCGGGCCGTCATCGGACGTTTCCTGGAGCACAGCCGGGTCTGGCGCTTCCACGCCGGGGGCGAGGACCAGGTCTACTGTTCGAGCGCCGACTGGATGAACCGCAACCTGCAGCGCCGCATCGAGATCGCCTGGCCGATGGTGGAGACGGATCTCCGCCGCCGGGTGGTGCGCGAGGGGCTCGAGGTCTACTTCGCCGACGACACCCAGGCCTGGGATCTGACCCCCGACGGCAGCTGGAGACGCTGCACCCCGGCCAAGGACCAGACCCCGTTCTCCGCCCAGCAGTGGCTGCTGTTGAAGCTGGGTCGCTGAAGCCGCAGGCCAAGGCAGGCCCGCTCGCCGGGTGGGCGCTCGCAACCGAGCCGACGGGCAGGGGGCTGTCGCCGGTGTAGCGGGCGGCCCGGCCGGTGCTGTCGGCCCACTCGTGCTCCAGGTGGTGCAGGCGGCCGTTGCCGTAGAGGCTCTCTTCGATGCTGCGGGTGGCGGTGGAGATCCGACCGCGGCTGTCGATCGTTCGCTCCTCGCGCGCGACCTCGTTGCCGTTGTCGAAGGAGGCGATGAGCAGGTCGGTGACGCGGGCGGTCTTCTAAAGGGGGGCGAGGCCCTCGGTTACGAAGGTCTTGCGGTAGACGCCCTCGACGTGCTCCTCGACCAGCAGCCCGTCCTCCCAGTCGAAGTCGGTGCCCTGGCCGAGGCCGTCCTCGATGCGCAGCCGGCGCCCGGCGTCGCTCCAGGTCGTGCGGGTCAGCGCCTCGCCGAAGCCAGGCAGGACCGGCGCGGAGGGACCCCAGACCTCGTGCAGGCGGCCCAGGCCGTCGTAGAAGCGCTCCTCGGCGGCCTCCTCGGTACAGGTGCTGCCGGCGCAGTCCCAGTACACGGTGCGGTGCAGGCGGGGGCCCTCGTAGAGGCGCTGCTCGGCGGTGGCGTCGGGGAAGTCCTGCCAGACGGGTCGACCGGCGAAGTCGTACAGCGTGGTCCAGACGCCGCCGTCGGGCTCGGTCAGGGTGTGCTCTTCGAGGCCGTCGCCGCCAGCGTCGGCGAGGCTGGGCGAGAGGCCATGGGCGTAGGTCACGGTGCG
>DDSR01000018.1 GCA_002343455.1 Deltaproteobacteria bacterium UBA2385
TCCGTTCCCCAGCGGGCCTTGCAGGCAAACCAGCTGTTCACTCGGGCCCCGGCGATCTGTTCAGGACCATGCTCTCCGTCGAACACGCCGGGAGTCAGCAGGACGATCCGGGCCTCGCTGCCCTTCACGACAGGCGCGGGCCAGGTCGGATCCATGCTGGCCCGAGACAGGCGCGCCAACCGGCGGTCGGGACCGAAGACCACCAGGCCGGGCCTGAGGTCGGGCTCCTCGCACCAGACCAACAGGCCCAGCCGCCCCACCTGCGGCCGCCTCCACTTGCGGAAGCTGGACCGATCCCCGATCAGACGCTCGGGCATCGCCTCAGAGGCGCCCTCCCCGGCCATGGCCGGGTGGCGGTCGATCGTGGCGAAGCCCTCCTCTACGACCAGCGGCGCGGCCTCCTGGTAGAAGTCCTCCAGCCAGGACCGCAGGGCGCGGGCGCTCCAGAAGGCCGGACCGTGGTCCAGGGCCAGGTCGGCCGCCAGTCGACGCTTCCCCGCCGGGCCCGCCTCCTCCGAGCCAGGACCGCCCGGGCGGCCCTCGGCCTGCCGGGGCTCCCAGTACTCCTTCGCCCGAAAGCGGATCCGGAGGGCGGCCAGGCCGAGCGCGTCCCTGGCCGTCGGAACCAACACCTTGGGCGCGTCACCGTCCAGGTTGCAGAGCAGCGGCCCTCGCACATGGACAAAGGCGGCCGCTCGCTCGGAGCGGCTGAAGCCCGACCCTTGGCGCTCCACGCGCAGCCTCGTCCGAAGCAGCTCGGCCAGATCGGAGGGCGGAGGAAAGCCCAGCGAACGATCGGCCTGGGGCTCGATCTGGATCGGGCTCCCCGGGGGCAGGGTGAGGGGCTCGCGGGGCTCGAGGATGTACCAGCTCATGGAGGCTCCAGGCGGAGAGGGGGGCCTCAGGACGCGCGCGCGCGGGAGCTGCGGACAGGCGCTGGGTCGGCCGCAGGGGCAGGGATAGGCGCCACCCATGATCCTCTCCCGCGACGAGGCCCGCCGCCGACTGCTCTCGTGGCTGGGCCTCTGCCACCCTCTCGGTGAAGGGGCCGAGGGCGCCCGAACGCTGCTAGAGAGGCTGCGCTGCATCCAGCTCGACCCCCTGGACAGCATCGGCACCAACGCCGATCTGGTCGCCCGGGCGCGGGTCGACGGGCTCGCCCGCGGCGAAATCTACGAGGCCCTCCTGCCCGGCCACGCCTTCGAGCACTTCGCCAAGGAGCGCTGCCTCGTCCCCGCCGAGCGCTTCCCCGCCTACCGGGCGCGGGCCCTGCAAGCCCCCTGGTGGCGGCTCGACGAGCGCCTTCAGCGCATCGACGAGGGGCTGATCGCCGCCGTGCTCGAGGAGCTGCGGGCGCGAGGCCCGCTGACGGTCGAGGAGATGGAGGACCGCGGCCGGGTGGAGGCGCTCGACTGGGCCGGCTGGAAGGGCACCTCCAGCGCCACCCGGATGGCGATGGAGGTCCTCTGGACCCGCTGCGAGGTCGTCGTGTGCGGGCGCCAGGGTCGGCGCAAGCTCTACGACCTCCCCGAGCGGGCGCTGGGTCCGCTGGCCGAGCTCGAGCCCGAGGAGGCCACAGCGCAGCTCCTGGCCGACCGGGTGAGGGCCTGTGGCCTGATGAGCCTGAAGCTGGGGCCCTGGTGGAGCGGGCTGCGTGAGCAGCGCGGGCGCGCGGGCACCGTCCGGATCGAGGGGGTCAAGGGGGAGTTCTTGTGCGCTGAGGAGTTTCTTGATCGAGAAATCGATGAACCGGACGAGCGGCTACGGGTGCTAGGCCCGCTGGACCCGCTGCTCTGGGATCGCGACCTGGTGCGGGCGGTCTTCGGCTTCGACTACACCTGGGAGGTCTACACACCGGCCGCGAAGCGGAGGTACGGCTGGTACGTCGTGCCGCTGTTGCACCGGGGGAAGCTGGTCGGGAGGATGGAGGGGCGGACGGAGGGGGGGAGGGTCGAGGTGGTGAAGCTATGGGAGGAGGAGGTGGGATCGGTGGATCGGCGGGCGCTGGAGGTGGCGTTGAGCTGAGGTGGGCTCTGGCAAAGACATGAACACAACTACCGCAGAAAGGGTTGGCCCGTCGGCGACGGGAGGCCGACATGGACACCGAGGTCATCGCCACCAACCTGGTCCGCATCCGCATGGCCAGCGGCTTGACACAGGAGCAGGTCCCTTGCGTGTCAACATGGGTGAGACACGGAGCCCCCAGGTCCCGGCACCTCAGATGGAGGAGGGCACGACCCTGCTCGGTAGGGACTTGGGGTCGCAGGTACTGGTCGAAGCAGGCCAGCTCGAGGCCGAGGCGGCGATCTTCATCGCCGAGAGTGTCGCGGCGATGAATCCATGGACTGGGGCCAGGGTGGTCGACGAATCCAGGAGATGGGCGACGGGCGACTGGGTGTGCCCTCCGCCGGTCGGGGCTCTGAAGGGGTGGCGCCACCACCGAGGGAGACCGTGGCTCAGGATCCTTCAGCTCAGGTCGTCGACGGTCCCGCCTGCGATTCGCTCCAAGAGAGCGACCAGCTCAGGACCGGTGCGGCCGTAGGGGGAGAGGAAGCTCGCCCGCCGACCGGTGCGGCGGATCTCGTCCAGCCAGGCGTGGACATCAGGCAAGGAGTAGCCCTGGGCCAGGGCCGACTGGCCGACCATCTCGTACTCCCGCCGAAGGCTCGTGTGAAAGATGCCCGCGTCGTCCGTTCCGATGGCAAGGGGCAGGTTCGCTCGTTGACCCGGCGCTCGGGGGCCCGGCCTGCTCAGTCGGGTGTAGGGCAGACGATCGATCGAGGAGAAGCCGCCCACCATGCGGTTGCTGCTGGGGTTGATCTCGATCACCAGCCCCTTCTCCAGCACCCGGTCCTGCACCAGGCGCTGGCAGGAATCCACCAGCACCTGCCACGCTCGGGGGCGGGGAGGCCGGGGGCCGATCCGATCGCGCTTGACTTCAGGGATCCCCAGCAGATCAAGCAACTCGTCCTCTCGAAGGGCCCGTGGCACCTCGGGCGGGCCTCGATCGTCGGTCCTGCGGTGGTCGAGCACGGAGGAGAGCGGAGAGGCCCAGGGGTGCGGCTGGTTCAGGTCCCACGCCGCTACGATGGAGGGCAGGGGCCGCCTGGCAGTAGCTCCAACCTGCGTGAGCAGATCGACCAGCCGATCCCTGGCGTCGCGGGCCTGCTCTCCAAGCCCCTCGTGACGAGACAAGAGCGCGGCCGCCCAGCAGAGGTCCAGCGCGTGGTCTCCGATGGTCGGGAAGGCGCTCTGTCGGGCGATGAAGAAGTCCTCGACGGGCCAGGAGAGAGCCAGGGCGTGGCCGAGGCGGTCTCCGGGGCGCATGGCGAGCAGGTGCGCGGCCTCGTCGACGTGGCGGATCCCGGTGAGCAGGTCGCGAAAGTCTTCGCCCGCGTGGAAGGTGAATCCAAGGCGAATGGGGGCCCCGACCACCGGCTCACCGTCGAGCTGCTCTCGCACCCAGGCGAAGGCGGCCGAGAAGGTTCGTGGGGGGCAGGCAAGCTCTACCGCGGCTGCGTCAAGCCCGACCAGCAGCGGTCGCAGATCGGGGTTGGCTTGAAGCAGGTACCAGACGCGTTGGAACTCGTCGAGCGCCGTCGAGCCGTCGGCGCGGCCAGGGAGCTTGATGGTGTGATGGACCAGGCCGACCCGGAGGCCGGGGCACACGTGGCGCCGAAGCACCCTCAGCAGCCCCCTGGCCATCGCCTGGAAGAGGTCGATGGTCTCTCTCCCGCGCAGGGGGAGGGAGGTGCGCAGCTCCAGGTCCAGCCCTGGCCTGCGGACCCCGCCTTCCTCTCGATCGGCCAACCAGCTCTCGAACAGCAGCTCGAATCCCAGGGTCTGTGCCGGGTCGACCTGGGCAACTCGACTCGTGGCGCCGCTGAAAGGGCGCCGCCACAGCGCGCTGCGACGCTCGTAGTAGCTAAGGAACCGCACCAGCCCTCGGTGTCCGGGCCCCTGGCTGAGCAGGGCGTTGAAGGCGCAGCGCCGGCGAACCAGGTCAGCAAGCAAGGAGACGCCATCGGGCGGCAACTGTTTCCGTCGGTAGCACCACAATGCCCGGTGGAGCAGAACCCGCTCGGGCAGCAGGAGCGCGAGGGTCGCGCTCTGGTTGATGGTCGCGCCCTGAAAGGGCCAGCGCAGCGGATCGATGTCCTGGTCGAAGGCAAGGCCGGCAGTGAGCGCGGCGCCCAGACGGTCGGAGTCAAGACCGGCGATCTTGCCCAGGCTCTTCCGTGTCTCCAGGATCATCGCGGCCCACGGTGAGTCGCCCCCCTCCTCTGTGTCCGGAGGGGCCAGGCACTCCGGAGGCAGTACACCCGCCACCAGCAGCGACCACAGCACCGCGTTGGGCAAGCTGCCGCCCAGGTGGGCGTGCACCTCCGCCAGATCTTCCACGCAGGAGGCGTGAAAGACGGTCTGGTGTGCACGGAGGACCGGTGGCCAGGTCAACCTGCTGGCTGTCTCCCGGTCAGCCGGATCGAGCAGCAGGATGCGAGGGTGAGCCAGCGCCAGCAGCTCCGGGTCGACAATCCGGCAGACCTGGTCCCATCCCTCCTCGTTGACGACGCGAGGGACGCATTGCTCCAGGCGCAGCGTCGCCTCGGAGATGAGCGAGAGGCCGTCCAGGGGGTGGGGGGCCCTCTCGATCGCCTCGGCCCAGGCGTCGCAGGCGAGCTGGTACGGCAGGCCATGGGGGCCCTCCGCCAGGCGGCGCAGTACCCAGGCGCGCTCGGCGTCAGGCCCGTCGCCCGGCAAGGACTCGCGGGCCATGATGTCCCGTCCGACCAGGCGCCAGGCCAGCGCCTGCAAGATGGGCGGGTACAGTTCCATCAGCCAGGAGCCAGACCTCGGAACCAGGGCGCTCCGAGGAGGGCCTTCAGAGCCGCGGAGGGGGCGTCAACGGCATCGCCCAGCGCTACCAGGTCCTCCTCCCCTTGCTTCAGGACCCCCTTGAACCCATCTGCGATCTCACCGGTCCCCAGGGCCCGCCCGTCCTGCACGACCGCGACCAGGCGGGCCGTCAGGCGCTCGGTGGCCAGGTCTTCGACGGTTCCAAGAGCCCCGATCCGGGCGCGATAGGCTCGGCAGGTCAGAGTCGCGGCCAGTCGGGCCAGGTCCTGTGGTCCAGCCTCGGCGCCGACCTCGCGCAGGGCGGTCCAGGGCTGGCGAGCCAGCGCCTCCACCTGGGAAAGCAGCCCGCGGGCATCGGGGGGGAGGAGGGTGGGGATCTCAGCGACCGGCGCGGTGCCCAGCACAGCGCCCAGCTCCTTGACGGGGCTATCCCCCTGATTGACCAGGGTGGCGAGCCGGTTCGGGCTCCAGACCTCGTCCTGCATGATGCCCGGCCAGAGGCTTCGCTCACCGACCAGCCACTGCAGGACCGGCCAGAGCCCGACGGAAAAGCGCCCGATGCTGCGTTGTGGCCCTGGGGTCCAGCGCATCCAGTACAAGGTCGCGAGCATCGCCAGCGGCTCGGAGTCGAAGGCCCGATCCACGCTGTCCTCCGTGCGTTCGAGCTGGACCTCACACTGGCCGAGGCGGGCCTGGGCCCATGGGACCCGCAGCAGCCAGCGCAGCGGCGAGAGGGTCCCGGCGTCCAGCGCGAGGTCGACCAGCACCTCGGCCCAGCGCACGGAGCTGGGGCCGAGCGGAAGGTCGCTGGACTGGGGATCGGGGAGCAGCTCGGGAAGATCCTCGCCAGCCCGAAGGCGGCGGTCCAGGATCTGCCAGGTGGCCGAGGAAGTGGCCCCCGACTCCCGCCAGGCCAGGAGCGGCGCCCACTCGGCCAGCGGCCGCCTCCGCAGGGTGCGTGCCAGGTCGAAGTCGAAGCTGGCCTCCGCGAGGAAGCTCAGCAGGTCCAGGTCCAGATCCTCTGGGGGCGCCGAGTCGGCGGACCTGTCCCGCTGCCGCAGCGCCAGCTCACGGAGCACGTTCTCCAGGCCTCGCGGCCACTCGGGCAGGAGCGCGTCCAGGTGCCGGGCCAGCACAGGGGACATGCCCAGACTGCGGGCCCGATCGCCGATGGAGCGCTCCGCCAGGCTGCCAGGGGGGAAGGCGGCCCGCTGATTTGCAGGCCAGGGCACCAGCTCCACCCGGTCGACCTGCGGCAGCACCTTGTAGACGAGATCCGACGCTGCCTGGCTGTCCAGCTCCGCGCGGCGCCGCGTGCCAGCGTCTTCTTCCGCGAGGCGCCGCTCCAGGCGAGAGATGTCCCCCGCCAGGACAAAGAAGAGCCGGTCCTGGTGCAGCTCGTCGAGCAAGGACCAGACCATGCTGTGGTGCGCGTTGGCGGGGGCCAGGTCCAGATCGTCGATCGCCACGACGAAGCCCTGCGTACCCAAGACCCGCGCCTGGACGTCCAGCCAGGCTTGGATGTCGGCCCACAAGCGCAGCCGCATCTGGATCTCGCCGGCAGCCGACTGGGCGTAGTGCTCCGCGCTGATGGCGCGATCCTGCACCAGCTTGTTGAAGCCGTCGGCGCCCCGGAAGTAGCTCCGCGCGGCCCGCTGAAAGGCCGTGTCGGCCTCCCTGGAGCGGGGCGCGTCCGAGCCGCGGCTCCGCAGCTCCTCGTACAGCCAGTGCAGGACGGTCAGGCCGTGGGGGAACTCGCGCGGGGCATACGAGAGGTCCAGCGGACGCGCCAGCACCGTCCACCCCGTCCCTGCCTCGCCGATCCTTCGGAGCACGTCGACCAGGACGGTGGTCTTGCCGCTCCCCCGGCGTCCGAAGACACCGGCGCAGTTGCTCTGGCGGGGCGTCTTGAGCCGGCCAATGGCATCGGGATTGGGCGCGGCTCGGGATTCGTCTCCCTTCCGTTCCGATGAGACGGACGCCAGGTGCTGAAGGTGCCGCACACCGCGGCGCAACAGGCGCAGAGCGACCCGCTCCTGCTCGTCTCCGAGCTTGACCCCCCTCTCGCGCGACGAGCTCATCGCTCACCCCGCCCGCCCAGAAAGCGCTCGGGGCTCCGCAGGACCTGGAGCGCCCAGAACTTGTGCAGGTCGGAGAAGCGCCAGACCTCGGTTCCTCCGTCCGCCGACAGGCCCGGGCTCATCCACCCCGCGAGGGAGAGCGAGCGGGTGAACATGGGCGCGGCGTCGGGGATGGAGGAAGGTCCCACCCGGTACTCGTGACCGCCCGCCAGATCCCGGACCGCGTTCTTGATCCGTTCGTCACGGGTGATCATCTTGGCGAGGCGCCGCCGCCAGCCAGCCAGCGAGTCGTGGGAGGTGTCCCGGAGCTGGCGGTAGATCGCCGGCATGGAGTCGAGCGTCGCCTCACGGTCCAGCCTGGAGAGGAACAACTGGGCCAGGAGGGGCTGTCCGCCGGTGAAGCGGTGCAGGGCGCGGGCTTCGGGGCTCGGATGGGACGAGGGCGTGTGGTCCTTATCGCTCCCTGGCGCGCGGTGGTGTGCCAGGAGGATGTCCAGCTCCGCGGGCGTGAAGCGGGGGTAGCGGCACACCCGGACGACCGGCGCGATGAACGAGAAGGGCGCGGTGTTGAAGGCGTCCTCGTCGCGGCCCGTCAGGACGAGGCTGATTCCGTGGAGGTCCCATGTGCCGCTCGGCCTCTCAATCTCGTGTCGCACCGTGGCCAGGAAGTCGCCTCCCAGCGCGGGCGCCAGGCGGTCGATTCCCGCCCCGACCACGAGGGTGTTCGCCTTCTTGAGCCCGTCGAGCCCGTTGAACAAGGCCTGGTACCCATCCTGATCCTCTCCCGACACACCCATTCGGGCCAGGAAGTGCTTCGCGAGGTGACGGGGATCGGTCCCCTGAAAACCCGCCAGATCGACAGTGATTGGCCGCGGGCTGCTTGGCGCCCTGCCAAGCCAGTTCGCGAAGCTGGTCTCGCCTCCGCCCTCTTCGCCGATCAAGACCAGGGGGCCGGGGTACGGCGCCTCCCGGGGGAGCGGGAGGTCCTCACGCTGGGGGAAGAAGTCATTCCGGCCGTCCGAGAGCAGCTCCAGGCGCCAGCCATAGACCCAGCTCAGGCGGTAGCCGTTTTCCGCGGAATTGCTCGTCGCTGCTACTGTCCCTTCTACCATGACATTGGATATCGACACCCGACCTCCACTTCAGGGATGCTACACCACGTCGCCGCCGCCTGGCTTCAACAGCTCCCACAGGGCCTGCGCCTGCAGCAGGATCCGGTCCTCCAACGATCGACCCGTTCGGGCCGCTCGGGCCAGCTCGGCCGGGTAGATATGGCCCTGGAAACACCAGCCGCGTTGGCCCTGGACGACCGCCGGGGCCAGGATGATCGACAGGGTCAGGGCGGAGAGGAAACGCTCCATCTGGACCTCGCGCAGCCATCGCTCCAGCACGACGCGCTCGGCCACCAGAAGAGGCAGCTCCGCCAGGCCCTCCGTGCAGGCGCCGAGGACCTCGTCGGTGGTGAAGGAGCGCGACTCGGCGGGCGTCGGCAGCAGGTCCTCCCAGGTCTGCTCCTCCAAGCGGGCGCCGTACAGCCGCCGCACCAGGAGCAGCAGGATCAGGCGTCCCCCGGTGCGGGCCCGGTTGGCCCTGCGCGCGTCCTCCCCGCTGTCGACGGCGGTCGGGTCGAGGCCCATGGGGGGGGCCAGGTCGAAGGACTCCAGCCGCTGCAGGAAGCTCGACCGAGCCGCCACAACCCGGCGCGCGTCCTCCAGCTCGATCAGCCCCGCGCTGCGCTCCTTCAGGGCCTGGACCAGCGAGTGGCAGAGGTCCTGGAGCGCGAAGGGGAGCCGGTAGGACGCTGCGAGCAGCAGCTCTTCGCCGCGTTCCTGGTGCGCCTGGTCGGTCCACTGGAGCTGCAAGGGCTCGCGGCAGAGCCAGCCCACCAGCTCGTGGCCCTCCTCGGGGTCGAGCGGGCCCAGGGTGAAGGCCGCGCCGCCGCCCGCGCTGGTGAAATGGTACAGTGGCCCTTTGATGTCGTCCAGGGCCCAGCGCACCGGCGCATAGCCGACGAAGACGAAGCGCATCCGGCTGGCCTCGTGACGCGCGCGCAGGGCAAGCAGGAGGTCCGGAGAGGTCTGGAGCAGCCCGTCGATCTCGTTGAGGAGGAGCACCGGCATGCGCCCCTGGGCGCGGGCGTGAGCCTCGAAGCGGTCGAGCAGCCCCTCGGCGGACTCCTGGCCCGACCCGATGCCCAGCTCTATGCCCACCTCATTCAAGGCTACCTGGAGCCTGGGTCCGAACGTCTCGGCTGTGCGGACACCCTGGCAATCGACATACAGGCAGGAGACATCGCTCCGATCCCGGGCCTCGTGGCGAAGCTGGTGCAGCAGGCTGGTCTTGCCCACCTGTCGGGCCCCCAGGATCAGGAAGCTGCGGCGCACGAGGTGGTCGGCGATCTCTCGCCGGATGCGCGTCCGGCCGACGAACAGGGGGCTGCCCGGAGGCAGGGCGCTGTTGTGGACGAAGGGCGAGATCTGCTCCAGATCGAGCTGGGCCCGCAGGCTGGACCAGAAGGCCCGTCGCGGATCGGCTGCCCGCAGGATGTCGCGCACCTGCGGCTCGCCCAGGCGGACGGCCGGGCTCGAGCCCTGGAGCGACACCGAGGGGCCGATCCAGACCGCCAGCGCCCCCGAGGGCGGGTCCCCCGTGGGCTGGCCCTGCCCCTGGCCCTGACTCGGCTGGCCTTGGCCGGGCGGCAGGACCCAGATCGCCAGCCCCTGGTGTTTGGGCAGGGCGGGGGCCGGCACCGTCGCCAGGAGGGCCGCGCCCACGCGGGTCAGAGTCCGCGGCGGCGCGCCCGTCAGGCCCTGCACCAGGGGGGCGACGGTGGCCTCTCGGGTTTCGGCCTCGGCCCACAGCCGACCGATGGCGCGGAGCAGCGCCGAGCTGGCGCCCGCGGCCAGGCCGAGAATGGCATTCATGTCTTCGTCCTCGACCTTGACCAGGGCCGAGAGATCTAGGGCCTGCCAGGTCGCCTCGGGGTCCCCGAGCGCGGCCACGCAGGCCGCGAGGTCGTCGCCGCGCTGGCGCAGGGCCTGGATCACCAGGGCGAGGTCGGTCCGCAGCGTGTGGAGCTTGCCCTGCTTGCGCACCAGTCCCAGCACCTCCAGCCGCCGCAGGTCCGGCGGGCTGTAGGCGCAGAGCACCAGCATGCGGCGCTCTTCCTCGGGCAGGGCCGAGGTGTCCCCGTCCACCAGCCCCCGGACGAGCAGCTCCCTTTGAAAGGACACGAGGCGGGCCGTCTTGAACGCCGCCGAGCCCTCGCGGACCAGGACCTTGGGCGCTCGCCCCGGCTTGACCGGTGACCGGACGGTCTCGGCGGCGACCGCGCCGGGCGGAACCTGGGCGAGGGCCAGGCGCGTCCGGGCCGCGCCCAGGGCGACCAGGATGCAGAGCTCGCGCGGGGGCAACCCCCGCAGCTCCGCTCGGGCCCAGGCCAGCCGACGCTCCAGCGGAACCTTGCCATCGGCGCGCAGCAGGCGGAGGTCGTGGCCGGCCTCGGTCAGCGCCCGCCGGGCGGTGGCCGGGGCCAGGCTCATCAGGTCGGCCAGCTCGCCGCTGGCCGCCTCGACCAGGGCCGGCGCAAGCAGCGCGGGGCGCAGGATCGTGGCCCCCGCCTCGACCAGGGCGATCGCCCAGGGCATCGCCAGGCGCGAGGGCAGCACCAGGATCCAGGCCGGCGCGGTCCCGGCACGATCGCGGAGCCCCTTGAACCAGGTCTCGCGCTCGGCTGCGCCCAAGCGCTCGACGAAGCTGTCCGAGGGACGCAGCAGGATCCGCTTGATCGTGGGGTCCCCCGGCGCGCGCCGCCGTCCGCCGGTGGACCGATCGCGAGCCTCGCGGCCCTCGATGGCCCCCGCAACGGCCCGGAGGTCCAGCGCCTCGGCCTGGGACCGGCCCGGGCCGAGCTCGGCTATCGACGGGTCCAGGTCGACCAGGTCCGTCCCGGGCAGCTGGCTCAGCGCGGCCACCACCGTCGACGGCAGCATCGGCTCGTCCAGCACCAGGAGGGCGAGGCCCTCGCGCAAGCCCTCGACCGCCTGCGCGAGGGCTTGGAAAACTGCCGGCATCAGCAACAGGCTCTGCTGCGGCGGGGGCCCAGCCTGCCCGCCCAGGTCCACCGGCCAGTCGGTCTCGTCCACGCTGCCGTCGGTGAGGGTGCAGCGCAGGCGGAGGGTGAAGGGGTCCCCCGCGGCCGAAGCGGACACGCGCAGCCGGGCGCGCAGCGGCGGATCCCCCTCGGCCAGGGCTTGCAGCTCCGTGACCCACGGATCGGCGCCCTCGAGGCCCCGGCCCCCCTGACAGGGCTGGATCTCCACGCGCGGGCGGTCCAGGGGGTTCGGCCCTTCGTGGCTGATCTCCAGCGAGAGCAGCGCCTCCGCCCCGGTCCAGCCGATCACCCGGGCCCGAAGGCGCGGGCGGCTGCGGGCCACTACCGCGGTGAGCTTGTTCAGTAGGGCCTGCCGGTAGGCGCCTTCGGCCCGATCCAGCAGGCCTCGGGCCACCGCCTCCCAGTCCTTCCAGCCCTGCTGTCCCTCGTCCAAGGCGGGAAGCCGCCATCGGAGGCCCAGCGCGTCGGTCAGCCAGCGGGTCTGACGGTCCAGGTGATCGCTGTCGACCGGGGGCTCGCCGGGCGGGGCCCTCAGCGCCGGCTGGCGCAACGCGTCCACCAGCGGCCCCGAGCCCGGCGGCATCGCCCGGCTGGCGCGGAGGAGGCCGACGGCGCGTTCCCAGGTGGGCCCGGTCCCCAGGTCGCGCATGGCCTCCAGCACCTCCAAGGCCTGCGGCTGGGCTGCCGGAGCCGACGCTGTAGAGGCCGAGGCCGGGGGAACCCAGTCCTCCTTGGGATCGCAAGCCTTGTCGTCGCTTAGCGCCTCGACCCAGTCCGCGATGGGTCCGGCCGGCAAGAAGAGCGGCAGCAGCTTCGCCGCCGCCCTAGGCAAGGTGTGCAACTCGGAGAGGATCCGCGGGAGCGGGATCTGCGCGTCCGGGGCGATGGCGTCGAGCCAGAGCTGGGCCGCCTGCAAGGCCGCCTCGCGATGGTCGACCAGGACATTCTCCCAATCCGGACCCCGAAGATCGGCCAGCCGATCCTGTACGAAGGCCAGGCCCGGCCGGCGGCGGCGGAGACTGGCCATCAGCTCGGCCAGCATCTCCGACTCCCGGCGGTCCAGATCCAGTCCGTCCGCGAGCCGACCCATGCCGTACTCCCAGAGCAAGCTCCAGTCGCGGATCGCCCGATCCGGGTGAAGCTCCCGGGCCATCGCGGCCAGGTCAGCCGCGTCGGGCTTCGGCTCCAGCGCCAGGAGCGCCTCGATGTCCGCCGAGGCGTCTCCAGCCGCGGCGGCGAGCAGGACCCGCCGCGCCTCGACCCGCTTGATGTCGGACGCCTTCTGGAACTCGCCGCTCACCAGGATCCGGGCCGTGCGCAGCCGGTCGCTGTCGGTGTCCTCTTCGAGAAAAGCGCGCGCCTTCTCCCGCCAGGCCAGTCGATCGCTCCGCCAGTAGACCGAGAGGCTGCCGCCCTCGTCGACCACCACCAGGCGCGAGGGCTCCCCGCTCCCCGCGGCCGCCGGCACCAGGCTGATGTCGCCGGGGCGGGCCCCGATCCGGTGGCGCCAGAGGCGTCGACCCTGGCCGTCCAACACGGTCAGGCGATGGGGGGTTGAGCAGACCGCGATGCGCAGAGCCTCACCGACCCCGGTCAGGTCCAGGGTGGTCGTGGTCCCGCCCGCGTGATGAGCCCACAGCGGCCGACGGGTCGCGGCGTCGAAGCACCAGACCCGGCCCGCCTCGGTGCTGAAGATCAGCACCGGGAGATCGCCGGGCCCCGTGGCGAAACGCAGATCGATGATGGCGCTGTCCAGTTGGGTCTCTGCTTGGGGCACCCACCCTTTGGCGGGGTCGAGCTCCAGCCAGTGCAGCGCGCGCGAACGGGTCGAGGCCGCCAGGAGCTGTCGCCCCGACAGGCTGAGCAGATCGAGCTGGACCGCCGGCACCGGCACGGCTTGCCGCTGCCCCTGGGTGACGCTCCAGCCGGATCCCTCCGGCTTGCGGGAGACAACGACCGGGTCGAGCCAGACCCGTTGACCCTCGCTCCAGGCCAACGCCAGCTCCAGGCGGTCCGCCCGCGGTGGCGCCCGGTTCAGCGCTTTGAGGATGCGCTCGCCCGAGGCGCCGTCGAAGGTGACGAGCTCTGTCCCTCCGTCGCGCCCGGACAGGACCAGGATCATCCCGGCGCGGCTGCCGATCGATACTGCGTGGCGCTCAGAACCGCCATGCAAGCTGCGCAGCCAGGTCCAGGAGGCGGCCTCGACCCCCTCGATCACCGCAACAGGCTGCTGCTTCGACCGCGCCTCGCTTCCGATCGGGCGGTCGGCGGTCGGCAGCTCGATGCATCCGATGCCCCCCTGGCGGGCGACGACCAGGCGCGCGCCCGAGGCGGTGTTCAGCACGCCGACATGGCTGGCGGCCCGGCTCCAGGTCGCCTCGTGCAGGTAGGGTCGTGTGGCCAGGTTGCCGCAGGCGGAGCGGTGTTCTGTGGGCCAGGTCACCGGGTCCGCGCTCTCCCAGTAGTTGGTCAGGGCTCGTATCGCGAGCTCGTCGTTGTCCTGTGTCAGCCGGGCGCGGTCCACCTGCTCGCGCATCGCCAGTCCGCAGGCTTCATAGACCTTCAAGGCCTTCGCCCTGCCCACAGGGGCCGTGTCCCCAGCGGCGAGGGCCGCCAGCTCTTGCCCCGCCCGGGTGCCGGGGCGATAGGGCCCGCGCTTGCGGGCCACCGCGCAGAAACCCTCCAGCAGGGTATTGTCCATCCAGGCGGCACACAGCCACAGGACCTGGCGAAGCTCCACATCGGGCCCTGGGTCCTGAGACTCTGGGCAGGCCCACTCCTCCCACCCCGCCCGTCCGGCCAGCGCCGTCAGCCGCTCGGCGACCGCACCATCCCAGGCGGCCTGCAGGCGCGCCCGGCGGACAAAGCGCCAGCGGACCAGGCTGCGGTCCTGGCTGGCCACGATGATGTCCAGGTCGAAGCCCGGCAGCACCGCCAGGACCGAGACCCCCGCCTCCAGCTCGTGGGTCTCGGGGGCCTGGTCGTCGGGGCCACAGAAGGTGAGGAGTCGACCGTTGCCGCAGGCGACCACGAGCCGCTCGCCGGAGGCTGAAAAACCGAGGGCGACGGGACGATCTGGGAGAGTGATCTGCTCATGGCGATCGCCCGCCCGCCAATGTAGTGCACCGTCGGCGTCCACCCAGGCCAGGGACGCCTTCGAGACCGCCAGGACCTCGGCATCCATGGGGCACGTCGATGGGGCGCGCAGCAAGTCCACGTCGCTGCCCTGCACCTGGGCTGCGAAGAGGGCGGGGGGCAGAGGATCGGTACCGTCGCTGCTCGGCTGGACCTCGTTCCAGACCTGCTCCACGGCATTGAGCGTGCGCTCGGCCACTGGGCGAAAACGATGCTCTCCGGGACCAACTTCAAACCAGGCGACGGCTCGCCAGAAGTGATCGGTCGGCGCCGTCCCGCCCGCGGGCCAGCGCCGCACCGTCACGAAGACATCGGACTCCGAACTGTGGCGGCGGGGCGAGACGACGATGTTCCGGATCTGGTCGGTCCGTGGGTTGAAGCCCTTCAACTCGTAGCTGGAGCCCAGGGTGGACCGATCCCCTTCGATATGCAACAGGCCGACCTGCCCGGCAGCAGTGCCGAAGAGGACCAGCGGTCGGCCACCGACCTGCGCGGAGGCCAGCTCCACTGGGGTGTCCGGCAGGTCAATCGGCAGGGAGGTCCCGACCCAGCTCTGCCGGATGCTCCGGCTGAGAGCGTCGATCGTCTGCCAGTACCCCGCCGTTGTCGGGGAGTCGGATTCCAGATGAACCAAGTCTGAAGCCAGCAACATCAACACCTCCAAGGGAGAAGAGAGCACATGTGGTATCATTTTGTCAATCGTCGACCGCGACATCCAGTAGGATCATCTCATGCCCACCCTTGATCTCCTCGGCAGCAAGAAGACCGGCTTGACCCTGGTGCTCCTGAGCCTCGGGCTCTTCGGTCTTGCCTCGCTTCGTGAACCCGAGACAGTGGTCAAGGCCGTCGTCCGCCGCCAGCTCCATGCCCTCCCGCCCTACGTCCTCTCCACCGACAGCGATCGCTTCCTGGGCCTGGTCCTGGAGCCCCTCTGCCCCCCGCCGCCGGACCAGCGGCTGCTGCGCACTCCCGTCCGGGCCGTCGCCTCTTGCACGGAGCCGGACCCCACCGACGGCAGCGTCACCGCCAGGCTTCGGCCCGGGCTCAGGCTGCACCGGAAAGCCCTGACCAGCGCGGAGGTCGTCCCGCTGCTCGAGGCCTGGGCCGAGCGGGCGAAAGGGATCGATCTGCCCATTCCGTGGGAGACCATCCGTGTCGAAGGGGCGGCCAGCGTTCGGTTCATCCCCTCCCGCCCGGCCGACGGGGCCAACATGCGCCTGCGCCTCGCCGAGGTGGTGATCGTTGACCAGGACGGCACCTGCCGCCGCGGCACCGGTGCCTGGCGAGAGGTCGCCTGCCTGCCCGATGGCACCTCGCCGTCGGAGTCGCCGCACTGGAAGGAGGTGCCACCTGCGCTTCGGGACATCGGCGCCGTCACCGACCTCGCCGTCCTGGAGCGAAGAAGCGGCCTCTTGGGCCGGAAGAGGATCCTGGTCATCGGTCTGGACTACAACGCCATCGCCGTCGAGCCCGCGGGCGAGTCCCCCACGGACGTAGAGCGCTCCCAGGCCCTTGCAGGAGCGGTCTTCGACGCCCTCGGAGCCACGACGGGGGCGCCCCTGCACCTGCTCCGGGGCTTCGAAGGCGACCAGGTCCAGCGCATCGAGGCGCTGCGCGTCGAGTCGTCGGGCCACACCTGGGAGCTCTTCAACCGCACCGGCAGCCGCACTGCCTGGGCCGTCGCCAACCCGGGGCTGGATGAAGTCAACCGCCGGTGGCTGCTGAACGAGGTGCGACGAGCCGTGAACAACCCGGCCTGGTTCGACGGGTATGGCGGACCCTCGGTGCGATCCTTGCTGCCGAGCGTCTACACGCCCGTGCACTTCGTACCCCCTCCCGCGGATCTCGCCTGGCCCGACTCCTGGCCCGAGACGATCCCGCGCACCTTGTTGACCCACACCTTCTGGGAGCCCCTGGCCCGAAGGGTGCACGGGCTCTCCGATCTTCGTCACCATGTACCCTTGCAGATCAACCCGACCAGCAGCGAGGCCACCTTCCGCAACGCGGGAAAGTACGCCCTCTCCATCCTGACCGTAGAGGCCCTGGACCGATCCCACCCGACGCGCACCCTGGAGAACCTGCTGGTGTGGCTCCCCCGCGCGGAGCACAAGGCGCTCCACCGCGAGGCCGACCGCCTGATGGCCCAGGACGCGGAAGGCCAGCTTGATCGGCAGGCCTTCGAGCGGCTGCTGACCTCCCTGGACGCGTACATCGTCCCGCTCAGCAGCCCCCCGATCTACTTCGCTGTCCACCAGGATCTTCAAGGCTGGGACGCCTACGCCGAGCGCCTCGACCCGGACGATGTGCGCCTGCGCAGCCGCTGGTTTCGGAACGCCGAGTGGTGGTCGTACGGTCTCTTTGGGCTCGGCCTGCTGGCGCTGGTCACGACCTGGCGGGTGCGCCAGGATCGCCGCGAGCGCGCAGCAGCGGTCCAAAGGCAGGTGGACGGGTTCCACCACGACCTCACGTCCCCGCTCTCGGCGATCCGCGCTGAGGCCGACCACCTCCTCACCCAGCGCGGTCTATCCGATCCCATCGCCGAGGTGGCGCGCACCGTGGACCTGGAGGCCCAGAAGGCAATCCAGCTCGTCGACGACATGAAGGTCTGGGTCGACCCCAACGCGGCGCTGCGCATGGAGCGGACCCTACAGACCCGGCTGTGGGCCCAGGGCATGGAGCCTGAGCTCCAGCACCTTCGCGCGCGGGCTACGGCCGATGGGGTCGACTTGCGGCTCGATCTGCCCGCTTCGGGCACCGAGATCGAGGCCGCTATCGGACCGTCCACCTGCCGACGGCTGATCCAGAACCTGCTGGACAACGCCTACAAGTTCCGCAAGCCCGGGAACCCGGTCGAGATACGAGTCCGACTCAACCAAACGAAGGGGTACGCCGTCCTGGTGTTCGAGGACCGTGGGATCGGCTTCGACCAGGACCGCGCGTCCTCCAGCTACTTCGAGGGAGGGGTCCGCGGCCAGCGCGCCCTCGACGCCGGCATCTCCGGGCAAGGTATTGGCCTTCGGATCGTCAAGGACCTCGTTGAGGGCGTCGGCGGCGAGGTTGCCCTGCTACAATCCCAAGATCCGACACGCATCGAGGTTCGCCTCCCCCTAGCCCTTCCGAAGGAACAGCCATGATCCTCTTCGTCGACGACGAGACCGCACGCAGCGCCCGATGGCGAGAGGCGGTCGCCGAACGCTGGACGGTAGAACACCTGGACTCCGTTGAGAAGGCACTTGCGGCCTTCGGGGACTCCCAGAAGATGCAGGAGGTGCTCCTCGTGGTGCTCGACCTCGCGATGTACACCGCGCCCCCGATGACCGACAAGGAGACCGATCTCGGCCGTCTGACAGGCGACGCGCTGCGCAAGCGCCTCCGGGCGAGCGGTTGGAAGGGCCCGATCATCGTCCTGACCAACTCCCGTGACGACATCATCCGCCAGTCGGTGGAGCGGGACGGCGACACCTTCACCCGCAAGCCGGAGACCGTCCCCTCGGCCTTCGTCGAGGTCGTCCGTGGCCGGCTCCACTCCTGAGAAGGCCTCCGTCCGTGGCCCCCTCACCATCTACGTCGTCTGGCACCCGCGCTTCCAGCCCGGCGCCGAGCTGGCGCGAGGGGTCCATGGCTGGTTTCGCACCCTGGACGGCGCGGTCTCAGTTCGCGGATCCGAGATCCCGGTCTACTACCGGAGCGAGCCCTGGTCCAAAGTCCTGGCCGTCCCGGACCAGGGCGCTGGCCTACCCTCATCCAGCCTGGCGGCCGACGAGAGCGAGAGCCCCGACCTCGCCCCTCCGTATCGGGCCCTCGCGCTGCGCGACGCCCGCACAGTGGTGGTCCTCGCCCTGGTAGACGCGGAGTTCGCCCGCGACCCGGACTTCCGCGCCCACCTCTACGCCTTGGCGCAGGAGCATCGCCGCGGCCGCGGCCTTCTGCTGGTCCCGGTCGAGCTGGGCCCCGGCTTGTCGTCGCTCCACCCGGTCGTCAGCGGCATCAACGCGATCCGGGTCGACCACTGGCTCGACGGAGATGAAGCCGAACACGAGGGCCGACTGAAGCGCCGCGCCGTCCGGCTGAGGCGACACTTGACCCAGGTGCTGGTCCGCCATTTTCGAGAGAGCGCCATACTGGGCAAGGTAGGGCCAGCGCTCCTGCCTCGCACGGTCTTCCTCAGTCACGCCAAGGGTGATCGGGAGCATGGCGTGGGGGTCGCCGAGACGATCCAGCGCGAGGCCCTGGCCCTTGGCCAGGTCGACACCTTCCTGGACGCGACCAACCTGGACTGGGCCCGGGAGTGGGAGAAGCCGATGATCGGGGCGGCTGGAAGCGACGCGGCGGCCCTGGTGGCGATCGTCAGCGACCAATACGCCTCACGCTTCTGGTGTCGGCGCGAGCTCCAGGCCGCCCGCAGGCCCCGACGCCTGAGACGCACCAGCCCGATCTGGTGGGTTCAGCCCATTGTGGCGGTCGACACACTGAAGGAGCGCTGGACCCGTTCGCTGCCTGAGCTCTCCGGCGTGCCCATGGTGCGATGGCGCAACGAGGAAGACTGTGCGGCGAGCGTCCTGGATCGGTTGATGTTGGAAGCACTCCAGGCGCTGGTGCACGTTCAATACAATCAAGACGTAGCCGCCGCGATGACCGAGACCAGAGGCATTCACTTCCTCTCGTGCAGCCCCGAGCCCTATGTGCTGACCGAGTGGTATAGCCAGCTTCCAAGGCGTACCGGCAAGCAGCGGGTCGTATACCCGGGCCACGGCTTGATGCCCGGCGAGGACGCAAGGCTTGAGGGCTGGTTTGGCCGGAGGGTCGAGTTCCGTTCGATTGACGAGGTGGTGGACGATCTGACGCTTGATGGCAACGCCTGGCCTGCGCAGAAGGCGGAGCAGCACGGCATCCACCGCGGCTTCGTCGCGCTCTCCGTTGGTGATCCGCCCCCAGACGAACTCAATGCCCTGGGCATGGGCGTCGAACACATGCACGAAGCCCTCTTTCGAATCGGCCGCGCAGTCCTTGGCGACGGAACGGGGCTGGCGTTCGGCGGCGCCCTCCAACGCCGCAACAGCTTGATGGATCCGCTGTTGGACGCGGCGGCCGTCGTCGTTCCGAGACCGTCCGAGCGCGCCCATGGCCGCGACCCAATCCAAGACCGGCCCGCCCGAGTCCGCAGCTACCTGGCCTGGCCGCAGGGCGAGGTTGTCTCTGCGAGCGACGAAGCCAGACTGCTGGACCGATGCCAGATCCTGCGATTCAACGCCATGGGCGTGGCCAAGGGCGAGGAGGCCCGTCGCGCGGCCGAAGCCAAGAGCGTAATGCGGCGCCAGCTCGCCCAGGACTGTGGCCTGATGCTCGCCATGGGCGGACGTCGACAGGGCAGCAGCGGCTGGGTGCCCGGGGTGCTCGAAGAGATCGCCGAAATGGCCCTGGCCGACAAGCCTGTGATCCCACTGGCGATGTTCGGTGGCGCTGCCCGCTCCGTCGTGGCCTGGCTGTTGGGCTCGCGCGACGCGCTTGACGAGCTGCTGGACGCCAGCCAGGCCGCCGCTCATCCTTCCAATCTCGGCCTTCGGCGTTTGCTGGAGTGTGGCGACGCGGCCAGGGACACACATCGGGAGCGCCTCGACCGCGTCCGCCAAGGCGTGGACCGGCTGCTAGTGGGCTACGACAAGGCCCGCCGGGGAGAGTTTTACCATGGCATCGACTTCCCTACGCTCAAGACCCTGATGACCACCGACAGCGTGCGCGTGATCCGACGCCAGCTTCGCTGGAACGTGATTCCGAAGGTGTTCCCGGCCTGACCCTCAGCCCACCTTGACCCCCTCCCCCAACCGCTTCAGCGCGTCGAACAGCCCCCCCAGCTCCCGCGACCACGCCAGCCGCGCCACCGCCTCCTTCGGCTTGCGCCTCCGCCGGGTCTCCTGGGCCAGCGCCTTGGCGGCGGCCTCGACCTCGTGCCGGTGGGCCGCGGCGAGCTGGGAGGCGAGACCGACCAGGAGGTGCTGGTCGGCGAGGCTCTTTCGGGGGTCGTTCAGGCGCGCGTCGGTCTTCAGGGTCGAGCTGAACAGTCCCCTGGCCTCGTCGAGCAGGGCGAGGCCGGCGCTCTGTTCGGCGAGCAGCTCGGCGATGCGGGCCTCGATCCGGTCGAGGTGCTCGGTCCAGCGCTCCAGGGCCTGAGCGGGCAGGGCCGTGTTGAGCCAGTAGGTGCCGGCATGCCAGAAGGCGAAGGCCTCGCGGGAGAGCAGCTCCTCGGTGCTGTGCTTGCGAGGGGCGGCCCGCCGCAACGCGACACCGAGAACGCGCCAGGGGCTGCCGCTGTCCAGGGCGAGGTGGGGGCGGTCGACCAGAGCCCGCAGGCCCGCCGGCAGCGCCGCACCCGATCCGATCAGCCCGGCGAGCCCCTCCTCCAGCTCGGGGTCACTCCGCTCCGCCAGCCGGGTCAGCACGTCGACCGGCAGGTGCACCACCGGCGCGCTCCTCCTGCTCACTGTTTTCCCAAGGGGGGGCCCCCCTCCAGGTGCCCCCATAGGCGCTAACTTACTTGACACATCAAGGCTTTCGGGTGAGCCTGTGGCATGTCTACACGCATCCGTGACCTCCTCTCCAGTGGCGCTTGGGCCGACCTCGCGGCGTGGCTGCCGCGTGACCTTGACGCACTGGCCGCCCAGAGCCTCGGCTTCCAACGGCGCCGCGTGATCAAGTCGGCGTCGGACTTCGTGCGCGTGGCGATGGCCTACGGCGTGCTGGACCTCTCGCTCCGGTCGGTCGCCACGTGGTGTGGAGAGCGCCAGCTTGGCGACCTCTCCGACGTTGCCATTCTCGGGCGCCTGCGTCGGGGGTGGCCGTTCCTCAGGGCGATCGTCCAGGAGCTTCTCGCCGCGCAGGTGGTAGAGCCTCCGTCGGGTGGGCTGCGGCGGCGAGTGCGCCTCGTGGACGCCACGACGCTGTCGCATCCCGGCTCCGACGGGGCCGACTGGCGGCTGCACGCGAGCTACGACCTGGCGAGAGGGGTCGTCGATGCCGTGGAGCTCACCGACGGTCGAGGCGGGGAGCACCTGGGTCGAGTTGAACTGGCCCCGGGTGACCTCGTCGTCGCTGACCGGGGCTACGCTCACGAGAAGCGGGTGTGGGAGACCGTCGAGGTGGGTGCTGACGTGCTCGTGCGCATCGGGCACAGCGCGGTTCCTATGGTCGATGAGGAGCGCGCGGAGGTGGACCCGCTCCGATTCGCGACGCGCAAGCGCCCGGCGGCGGGGCGACCTCCGCGCGCCGAGAGCCGGGTCGTATACCTTCGGACCGACGAGGCCCGCGCGCACCCGCTTCGCCTGGTGGTCGTCCGCAAGTCCGTGGCGGCCACCGAGCGAGATCGCGAGCGCATCCGGCGGGAGGCCAAGAAGAAGGGCAAGGTACCCACACAGAGGACACTCGACGCCTGCCGCTTCACGTTCCTGCTGACCAGCGTGCCTGGAGCCGAGGCCGACGACGCGACCATCGCCGAACTCTATCGACTTCGGTGGCAGATCGAGTTGACCTTCAAGCGATGGAAATCCCTCCTCGGCCTCGCCAACCTGCGTGCCGATGATCCCGACCTGGCTCAAGCGTACATATACGCCAAGCTCATCGCGGTGCTGCTCGCCGACAGGATGACCCGCCAATGGCGGGCCTTTTCCCCCTACGGTGTCCCGGTTGGCAATGGGAGCGTGGCGAGTGTGGCGTAGCGCCATCGACGACATCATGGTCGCCGTCCGAGGCTACGACCGAAGTCCGCCATTTCAACGGGCGCGCTCTCCGACGGCCGCGAGGTTCGCAGAATCCAGCCGCAAGCGTGGTTTTCAGGCCATCCCCTACGGGCCCTGGCAGGCGCAATGTTAGCGCCTATGCCAGGTGCCCCCCCGCGTCGGCTGGTGTTTCCGGCGCGAGACGATCGCGCAGTGCACCGGCCCCACGGGGCGCGCCTTCAGGCCCAGCCGCCGCTCCCCCCCTCCGGGGACCTCGCTCGCCGGGCTCGCTCACGCGCCTTCAACCACCGTGGCGATGTGCCCCAGCACCCGCCCGTGGATGCGGTGGATGATCGCGTCCGTCCACAGCCCCCAGTAGCCCTCGGGGCCCATCTCCACGGTGTACCAGGTCCGTCCGACCAGGCGGGTACCCCCGTCCGGGAGGGCGACCAGCTCGAGCTCGCCCCGGTGGCTGGTCAGGAAGCCATCCAGGTGCGGGGCGTCGATGCTCCCCCAGGGCGAGAGCTCGTGCATGGGGTGGGGGTTCTCGGTGACCGAGAAGCCCAGCCGGTGGGGCGGGTCCCAGACGGTGATGGGCTCGACGAAGGGGCCGGTGCTGAACTCGCAGTGACGGATGGCGCCGACGCCCTCGCCCTCGATGCGAGCGCGCTGCGGCCAGGCGAGGCCGGCACGGAAGTACCAGGCCAGGTCGTGCTCGGGGATCTCGGGGAAGGCCAGGACGACGGGCCAGACCTCCTCGGGCGAGGCGTCGACCAGGACCTCGCTCTGCACCACGCGCAGGCGGGGCTCGACCGCCTGGGGCTCGACGAAGCCGAGCATCGGGAGGAGGGCCATGGGCGCGGCCAGGGCGCGGCGGTCGATAGCGGCGAGCTCCCGGCCGAGGAGGGCACCTAGCGCCGCTAGGATGATGGCGGGCGGGCTGGCCATGGCCAGGCAGAGGATGCCCTCGAAGGCGACGAGCAGCATCAGCCCGCTGGTGATGCCGACGGTCAGCACCCCCAGCCCGGTGGTCGCCAGCGCCCCTCGCTTACCGCCCAGGTTGTAGAGCAGGCCGGTGATGGCGCCCATCACCAGGGGGGTACCGAAGAAGAGGGCCATGCCGTACGCCCCTGCCCCGAAGACGAGCACGGGAGCGAGCACCGCGCCGGTCAGGCTGCCCGCCGCGACCCCGGTCAGGGCAGCGGCCAGGCCGCGGTCCGGGCCCCGCAGGGGCAGGGCCGAGGGGGCGAGGTCGCGGGAGGGGATCGCCGCCAGGGTGGCCATCATCAGGTAGTTGACGAAGGGCAGGAAGAACAGGAGTCCCACCGCACCGTGCAGGCCGGCGTCGCGGGCGCGGCGCACCGACATGCTGGCGCCGACCCAGGCGAAGGGCAGGGTCCAGGCGATCAGCAGGACGCTGGCCCAGGTAGGCAGGGCGCTGAAGACCACGTTGCGGGTGGCGAAGGTGGGGACGAGGTAGGCCAGGGGGCTGAGGAGCTGACCGGTCGCCAGCAGGACGAGGCCGGCGTCCATCCCGAACTTGAGCAGCATCAGCGACAGGCCGGCGCTGAGGTAGGCCCGCCGGGTGACGGGGGCGTGCAGGCCGCCAAGGACCGCCGGCAGCGAGCTCACAAGGAGGCCCGGAAGACGGCGACCAACTCGTCGACGGCCTCCTCGTCGATGATGAAGGGCGGCAGGAAGCGCACGGCCTCTCCCCCCGCCGGGCAGACCAGCACGCCCCGCTCGCGCATCGCGTCGACCACCCGGCCGGGGTTGGGGCCCACCCAGGCCGCCTGGATCAGGCCGCGGCCGGTCACCCGAACACCGCTAGCCTCCAGCCCGGCGCGCAGGCGGGCGCCCATGGCGGCGCAGCGGGCGGGCAGATCCTGGTCGAGGATGGTGCGCAGGGTGGCGACGCCGGCGGCGCAGGAGACGGGGTTGCCGCCAAAGGTCGTGCCGTGGTCGCCGGGCTGGAAGACCTCGGCGAGGTGGGGGGCGGCGACGACCGCGCCCAGGGGCAGGCCGCCGCCCAGGGCCTTGGCCAGGGTGCGCACATCGGGCTCGGGGTCGTGGCGGATCTCGCCGGTGCGGCCCAGCCCGCACTGGATCTCGTCGTAGATCAGCAAGGCGCCGTGGGCATCGCAGGCTGCCCGCAGCTCGGGCAGCACCTCGATCGGCCGGCAGCCGCCCTCGCCCTGCACCGGCTCGACGAAGACCGCGGCGGTGCGCTCGTTGACCGCGGCGGCGGCCTCCTCCGGCGTACAGACCCGGACCCCCTCCGGCAGCGGCTCGTAGCCCTGCTGGTAGGCGGGCTTGGGGGTCATCGCCAGGGCCATCAGGGTCCGCCCGTGGAAGGCGTGGTCCAACACGATCATCTCGTGTCGAGGATCGCCGCGCCGCCAGTGGTACTTACGCGCCAGCTTGACCGCGCCCTCGTTGGCCTCGACCCCGCTGTTGCTGAGGAAGACGCTGGCCCCGCCGTACATCCCGGACAGCAGGCCGGCGATCTCCCGCTGGGGGCCCAGGTGGTAGAGGTTGCTGGTGTGCATCAGGCGGTCGACCTGGGCGTGTACCGCCGCGCGGACCGCCGGGTGCCCGTGACCCAGGGCCATCACGGCGATGCCGCCGATGCCGTCGAGGTACCAGCGCCCCTCGCTGTCCTGGACCCGCAGGCCCTCACCGCGGACGAGCTCGATGGGGTAGCGGGCGTAGGTGTGGAGGAAGGGATCCATGGCGGGCCTCGGAGCGAGAAGGAGGCGCGCTTCTAGCGCGGCTTCGGGGGCGAGGCGAAGAGGAGGCGGGGGCGTGCCGCTTCGGACCCACTCCCTGCGGGCGTCAGGGCAAAATTTTCCGACCGCTGGACACAGCCTACCAGCCATGTTAAAACGCAGCGGTCCCGGGGCATCAGGTCCCGGGGCATCAGGTCCCGGGGCTGGTCCACCCCCACCACCGAGACCCCCATGGAAACCACCAAGGCCAAGGTCATGCTGCTGGCAGAGACCGAGCGCTCCTCCAACGACGACGGATCGGCACGCGAGTACCTCAGCTCCGCCGACCTGAACGCGGCGCTGGGACTGGCGAACTCGCTCTACGCCGAGGTGATCGTCACCGCGATGAGCCAGGACGCGCGCGCCGTCTTTTCGCTCTGGACCAGCACCTACGACGACAAGCCGCCCCGCTTCGTCGGCAAGCGGGTGCCGCTGACCGTCGACGGCACCAACTTCAGCAACGAGATCACCATCACGGGCCCGGGCATCGTCGCCTTCTGGACCGGGGGGCCGATTCGCGCCAACGCCGAGCTCGTGGTCCGCATCTTCGATTCGGACGTGACCCCGCAGCGCGTCACCGTGGAAGCGGGCGCCTGGGCTACCCTGCACCTGTAGGGGACCGCGTGCCTGAGCTCCTGCCGCCCTCGCATCCCGACTTCGCCCGGCAGTTCCTGCCTCGCGTCCGCACCCTCAGCGTCGCCACCCTGGCCCGGCGCTCACGGGCGCTGACGCTGGAGGTGCTGGTGGCGCGAGCGCGAGGCGGGGCGGGCGCATCGTCCATGCCCGAGGCCGGCCGCAAGCCCAAGGGGGTCTTCACCCTGGCCGAGCTCCTGGCCCGGGCGCGGGAGAACGAGCGCTCCTTCACCGAGCCGGAGCCCACGCCCGAACCCGAGGCCTCGACCTTCCCCGAGGCGGTCGGTCCGTTCGCCATGGCCGTCAACACCGTCGCCTTCCTCGACGACCGCAAGTACGGCACCGACATCGACGTCCTGCGCGACATGGAAGACCTGGGCGCGCTCATCCTGCGGCAGCCGGGGCGCCTGCAGTTCTACATCGACCACCTGCTGTACGACGCCGACGAGCCGCCCCCCGGCGGGCGCCTGCGCCCCACGATGGAGGCTCTGACCTTCGCCCACATCACGGACGCGGACTGGCTGCGGGCGCGGATGAACGGCTCCTTCGCCCTGGCCGGTCTGCTCACCGTCGCCCACACCATGCGAGCCCTGGGCATCCCTCGGCGCTTCCTGATCACCTTCCTCGACTTCGGCGAGGGCGCTCCGACCGATTGGAACGAGTACAACGCCCTCTTCGACGCCGCGGGGGTGACAGCCGGATCCGCGCCCAGCGATGTGCGCGGACGGCAAGACGATCCCATCGGCATGACCTGGGACAAGGACAACATCGGTCAGCGGATCTACGATCCGGTCTCCGGCGGGGCGGTCGACTTCGACACGGCCATCGGCAACCGCAAGTGGGATCTCTTCACCCTCGACCCCGGCAACGCCTACAAGCGCGCATTCTACGGACGGCTGGCCAGCGCGCTGGGCGAGTGGCTGCAGGAGCACTGGCACATCGTCGGCGACTTCATCGAGGGCATCGAGATCGGCAACGAGCTGGAGGTCTACCATGTACGGACTGACTCCGGTGATCCCCTGCCCAACGGCGAGGACTGGGGCGAGCTGGTCTTCGCCTGCGCCTGGTCCCTGCGGCTGGCCTGCCCGGACCTGAAGATCTGGCTGCCGGCGCTTGCTTCGTACCGGCCGGATTTGGCTGCTGAGAGGGCGCAAACCTGGCCGGGCAAATTGGACTATGTCACGGACATGCTGACCACCATTCAGGGACGCTGCACCGAGCACGGGCTGGCCCTCTGCGAGCTGGTCGACGGGCTGGACATGCACTACTACCATATGGGCAACGACGGCACGGCCTCGGACACACCCCAGGTGCTGCACTACCTGCCGCTGACCCTGCGCGAGCTGCGCCGACGGGTGCTCGATCCCGCCGCGGACGGCTACGACTGGAGCTGGGCCGACGACGACGGGGTGGAGCGTCCGCCGCGCATCACCTGCATCGAGACGTCGACAAATGTGATCGACTGCAGCAGCCTGACGGCCACGACCTGCCCGACGACGGGGGCGCCGACCTTCGAGAGCGCCCGGCCGCCGGTCTTCGAGTGGGACGGGGCGGCCTTCGTCGAGGTCGGGTCGGCCGACCCCACGGCCTACCAGGGGGGCAGCGTCTGGATGCGGATGGCCCTGGCCCTGGCCGCCGGGGCGAAGATCGTCGGCTGGCACTGCCACATCGCCAACCAGTACAGCGCCTTCGCCGGGACAGGGCTGCGCGAGGACTTCCAGGAGCTCGACGCCCCCCCTATAGAGGCCACCATGCGGCCCGCGTGGTTTGCCTTCCGGCGCTTCGCGCGGATGTTGCCGGATGCGAGCCAGGTGAGGGTGGTCTGGCCGGTGTTCTTGGGAGACGATACCACTTTCGACAACCTGACAGAGCGATCCGTCCGACCCGGCTGGTCCCCCGAGGACTGCGCCTGGGTGCTGGCCTTCGAGGGGATCAGCGCCTGGTCGGTCGCCTCGGGCTGGGTCTACCTGGTGTTCGTCGACCCCGTCTGGCCCGGCGCGGCTGGGTCCCGGCCGGTGGGCATGCGCTTCGTGCTCAAGACAGTGGACAGCCACAGCTCCCGCCCGCAGCTCCTGAAGGTGCCAACGTCACCATCGGCCGCGCCAGAAACGGTCCCGGGAACGTCCGTAGACCACTACCCGGTCGAGAGCTGGCTGCCCTCCCCACCTACTTCAGTGACCATGAGCCGCAACCCCGATGCGACCTATCGGACTGCGGAGCTGCAACAGCCCCTGACCCCCTGGCCGGCGTTGTACCTCAGTTCGGTCGAGCTCGAGCTGGTCGCGGTCGTGGTGGAGACCGGATGACCTCGGTCGCCGCCCTGATCCTCGCCGTCGGCTGCAAGGCACCCACGCCGAAACAGCGGGCGACTTGGGCGGGTGAGGCGGTGGCGGCCTATGCGGCGACGTTGCCGGTGCTGGACGACCTGCCCAGCTACGACTGTCCTGGCCCGGGGGACGAGGATCGGATCGACCGGCTGATGAAGGTGGAGAGCACGGCCACCTGGCAGCCAAACCGTTACACTTCTAGCGGGGGGTATTATTTCTACAATTTCTTCGAGGCATTGACGTCCATTCCCGCTTATGGCGTCACCATATGGGAAGAGCCCACCTGTGGGCGCGACGTGGCCTTGGACCTGACCTTCGAGACCTACGGCTTCGAGAGCGTTTGGGACCTGCTTGGCGAGCGCGAGTACGACGTCGGCACATCCTACCCGCGGACACCAGGGCTGTCGTACAACCGCATTCGGGGCAGCCACTACACCGAGGATGGCGAGCGCGACGGAGTTTCCCTTCGATACCCCTGCGACTGGAACGATCACAGCGGGTGGACCTGGTACGACGCCGACCACTGCTTCTACCCCCTGAAGTTCTGCATCTCCCGCTACCGGCCGCTGCGTTTCGCCGGGACCTACTGGTTCGACGGGCGCGGCGCCAGCGCCTATGGGGACAAGCTGGAGTCGTCGATGTGGTTTGTGTGGGATGCGGCATATGGGCAAACCGGGTACGATGACACGGAGTACCATTACTCCGTGGTCAGTACAAACTACGGGCACCGTGACGCCGTGAAACACATATCCTGGTACGCCGACACCTTGGACGTCGACGCCTTCTGGGCCCCCCCCGACCTCAGCACGGACACCGGCGAATGATCCCCTTCCCGCTGCCGCTGCTGCTCCTCCTCGCCTGCTCCGACAAGCCCGGTCCGTCGACCGACCCGACCCCCACCCAGCCCGGCACCACGCCGACC
>DDSR01000207.1 GCA_002343455.1 Deltaproteobacteria bacterium UBA2385
GCCCTCCCCTCCACCCCCTCCCGATCCATGACCGAGCCCGTCGCCTCCCTCTCCGGGGGCCCTCCCGCCGTCCGCGTGCGCGCTGTGCGTGGCCAGGACGGGTCCAGCGTGATCCTGTCGCTGGACCCTCAGATGGAGCTCGATCGGCTCCGGGCGGAGATCCTGCGGGTGCTGGGGCAGACCCCCGAGCGCTGGCGTCACGCCACCACCCGGCTGGACCTCGGCGATCGCGACCTGGAGCTCTTCGACGTCCGTCGCCTCGTCCACCTGCTGCGGGACGAGCTGGCCATGTCGGTGGTGGCCATCTACAGCAGCCCCCGCGCGGTTCATCGGTTCGTCGCGCGGGAGCTCAAGCTGCAGGTCCTGGTGCGGGATCCGGCCGAGGACCAGGGGGACGAGGAGCTGGCAGGGCCCACCGTCGGGCTGTCGACCGAGGACGAGCCCACCCGACCGGCTGGCGAGGTCGACGTCGTCGTGCTCGACGAGGTCGGGGACTACGAGGACAGCCCCGGCGCCACGGCCGTCACCCGGCAGACCGAGCGGGTCCTCCTCTCCGAGGACGCCCCCACCCTGGTGGTGGTCGATCCCTCGTCCGCCGAGCTGGTCGAGGGCGACGGGCCCACCACCCCCGAAGACCCCGCCGAGCCGGTCAGCCTGCCCGTGCAGCCCGCGCCGCTCAGCCTGGCCGGGGGGCGGCGCAGCATGAGCATCGGGCGCACGCTGCGCGGCGGCCAGCGGGTCAGCTTCGCGGGGGACGTCATCGTCTTCGGGGACGTCAACCCCGGCGCTACCATCGAGGCCGGCGGCAACATCCTCGTCCTGGGCAGCCTGCGCGGCCTCGCCCACGCGGGCATGCACGGCGACCCGCGGGCCGTCATCATCGCCTTCGAGCTCCGCCCCACCCAGCTCCGCATCGCCGGCTGCATCGCCTTCCCGGGCGAGGGCCGCAGCGCGCGCGGCTTCCAGCCCGAGCTGGCCTGGGTGCAGGGCGATCGCATCGCCATCGAGGACTACACCGGCCGGCTGCCCGGCCCCCTGTCTGCCGCCGACCCGGCGGAATCACCACGGAGAGACCTATGAGCGAGTGCATCGTCATCACATCGGGCAAGGGCGGCGTCGGCAAGACCACGACGACGGCCAACCTCGGCGTCGCGCTGGCCCAGCAGGGCCGCTCCGTGGTCGTGGTGGACGCGGACATCGGTCTGCGCAACCTCGACGTCATCCTGGGCCTCGAGAACCGCATCGTCTACGACCTCGTCCATGTCATCGAGGGCACCTGCCGCCTGAAGCAGGCCCTCATCCGGGACAAGCGGCTGGAGAACCTCAGCCTGCTGCCGGCGGCCCAGACCCGCGACAAGAACGCCGTCACGCCGGACCAGATGCGCGAGCTGATCGCCCAGATCAAGGGCGTCGCCGACTACGTGCTGGTCGACTGCCCCGCCGGGATCGAGCAGGGCTTCAAGAACGCCGTCGCCGGCGCCGACCGGGCGATCATCGTCACCACCCCCGAGGTCAGCGCCATCCGCGACGCGGACCGCATCATCGGCATGGTCGAAGCCGCCGAGCTGCCCGAGCCGCAGCTCATCATCAACCGCTTCCGGGCCAAGATGGTCGAGCGCGGCGACATGATGAACAAGGACGACATCCTGGAGATCCTGGCGATCCCGCTGATCGGCGTGGTCCCCGATCACGAGGACATCATCGTCAGCGCCAACCGCGGCATGCCGGTCGCCTTCGACGACAACAGCATCGTGGGCGAGGCCTACCGCCGCATCGGCCGGCGGCTGGCCGGCGAGCCCGATGTCCCCATGCTCGACCTGAGCACCCCTGATGACCTGTGGACGACCGTCAAGCGCTGGATGGGCATGGCCCCGGCGCGGGAGGTGGCGCGATGATGGACCTGTTCAACCGATTCTTCGGCAACCGCGGCGGCGGCGCGCGCAGCAAGGACGAAGCCAAGCAGCGGCTCAAGTTCCTCCTCATCCACGACCAGGTCGACCTCACGCCGGCCCAGCTCGAGACGATGAAGAACGAGATCCTCGCCGTCATTGGCAAGTACGTCGAGATCGACGCCGACTCCACCGAGTTCAAGCTCGAGCGCGACGACCACTGCATCGCCCTGGTCAGCAGCGTGCCCGTGCGCCGGGTGGTCGAGCGCCCGGCCTCGGCGCCGATGCCCGCGGCTGAGGCCGAGGCTGCCCCGGCCGTCTGAGAGCGCGGCCGCCCGGGCCGGCACGGCCGGCCCGGCCGACTTGAGGCGCCTACCTGGCGCGTCGGGTCTTGCGGCAGGTCGGGCAGCCCTGGCCGGCCACGACCCGGCGCAGGACCGCTTGCTTGAAGCTGTGTCCCTTCGAGCAGCGCCACCAGGCGACGGTGTTGCCGAAGGGGCGCACCTCGAGCGGGGTCAGCTCGCCGTTCTTGGTCGGGTGCCACTCCGCAGCAATCTCGGGGAACTGGCTCGCGAGCGTGAGCCGGGTCGGGTCGAGGGTGCCTCGGTGCGCCAGCTTGAGCCCGATCCGAGCGACCTCGGGGTGTCGGGTCGCGATCGAGAGGACCGCGTGCTTGTTGAGGCCGGGGAGGTCGAAGCCAGCCGCCCGGGCGGCGGTGAGCAGGACCTCGGGCTCGACCATGTCGGTGTAGCCATCGAGGATCTCCACCAGCGCCTGCTGCAGCCGCGCCACCTCCGCCGCGCTCCAGCCGAGCAGGGCGCGGTGGGTGTAGGAGCCGCGGTCGATCGCGACCAGGTCCTCGTGGGTGGTCAGGGCTCGGGTCACGGCGGGCCCGGGGACGTCCTCCCGCTCGCCGGCGGCCTCTCGCACCTCGTTGATGCTCATGGGCCTGCCGGCCTGGAGGAGGAGCTCCGCATAGCGGTCGGTGCGCGTCTGGCCGACGTCGACGTGCCGGACCGTCCCCTCGTCCACCATCGTCACGTCCTCGCCCAGGAGCTGCTCCAGGGCCTCGGCGCTGATGCTGAGCCCGCCCGTGTCCAGGTCGTTCAGCGCCCGGCCAGGCCAGCCGGCGGAGTGGACCTGCGAGAGCAGCCGGGCCCGGAGCTCGGCCAGGGGGGTCGAGCTGAAGGTGATCACCCCGTAGCGAAGCTGGGGTTGTTCGCGGTCCACCAGCAGGCAGGCGAGGCCGATGGTGGCGACCGAGTCGAGGTCGCGCTCGGTGAGCAGCTCGTCCAGGCTGAGGACGCGGGCCCCGAGCTCGGCCTCCAGGGGCTCCAGGAGCTCGGACGCCGCGCGACGGATCGACGCGTCGATCCCGTCCAGGGCGGAGCGGATCCGTTGACGGGCCCGCTCGCCCGAGACCCCCAGCACCCGCCCCGCTTGCCGGAGCGTGCCTCCGCGGGCCCGCAGGACCAGGGCGGGCCAGTCGCCCTCGGGGGTCGCCGCCCGGGCGGCCTCGTAAAAGGCCGGGAAGGTGCGCGGCCGCTCCGCGATCCGTTCGTCCTCCTTGCGGGCCCGCTCGACCGAGGTCGTCTCGGCGAGACGGATCTCCTCGCCCAGGCGCTGGATCATCGGCGCGTGCAGGGTCGCCAGGAGGTCGTCGGGGTCGTCGGGGATGTGCCCCGAGTCAAAGGCCGCGGCGGCGGCCTCCAGGGTGGTGATCCCGGCCCGTTCGAAGGCCTGGGCCAGCTCGGCCGGGAGCCTCAGCGTGTCGCTCCACGGTCCCGTGCGCCCCTCCCAGCTGCCCAGTGAGCGAACCAGCGGACCGACCACGCCCTGCTGGGCGCGAGCCTGGTTGACCACGTCGCGCAGCAGCAGCCACTTCTTCAAGCCCACCCCGCGGAGGCTTCGCACAGCTGGCAGGTCGACCTCGGCCAGCAGCCGCAGCCGGTCGACGCCGAGGCGAGCGAGGAGGGGGATGATCAGGGTCGGCATATCCGCGGGGAGCGGGGCCTCGGCGGGTCCGGCGGGCTTGGGGGGCAGGCCCGGTGTGGCGGGGCGGTCACCGGTCGCTGACCGGGCGGGGGCGCTCCAGTCCGCGGGAAGCTCGCCCGAATCGCGGAAGCGCCTGGCGGTCTCGGCGATGAGCTCCTCGATGGTGACCACCTTCATGATCCCGACCCCGGGCAGGCCGCGCACATCGTCGAGGTCGAGGGACAACAGCTCGCGCGGGGTCCGCACGTCCAGGCGCGCGAGCGTGTTGCGCACAAGGGAGGGCACCTCGCTCGGGGTCAGCAGCTCGTCGAGAGACATGGGTCGTTCCTTGGTTTCGGTCGGGCGATGAGTCAGTCGGGCGATGGCACCGGGGAGGTTCGGCAGCACGTGTACCGTGCGGGCGCGGTTCTCGCACCTTTTTTCTTGCGCCCCGGGCGCCGCCGGGACCTGTGGAGAGCGTGCGGACAGGCGCATGGGCGGGCATTCTGGGAAAAATGTTTCGAATCAAAGTCCGTGTCAGCTATCAACGATAGTCATTCCCGCAGCAGAAGGGGGTGGCCGCAGGCCGAACGGGTGGGTGGGGCTGGCTGGGCCCCCAGCCCCACCCGCGAGGGCGCTGACTTGGTACGACACCCTCGCCGCTGCGGGCGGAACCTCGGCGAGGTGCTCGGGGCCGCGCCCTCGTCCTGACCCCCTCTCACCCCGCCACCGCCTCCACGACCCCCTCGACCCCCAGCCCGTCGGTGTCCACGACCCGCTCCGCCAGCGCGTACAGCGGCGCCCGCCGCGCCAGCAGCTCGCGCAGCTCTCCCAGCGGATCGGCCCGCCCCCGCATCGGCCGCAGATCCCCTTGCGCCCGCACCCGCTCCAGCAGCCGCTCGGGCGAGGCCCGCAGCCAGACGGTCCGCGCGCTCTGCCGCACGCGGCGCCAGGTGGGCTCGGCGGTGACCAGCGAGCCGCCGGTGGCGAGGACCATGGGCCCGGGCTCGGTGAGGACCTCGTCCAGGGCCTGGGCTTCGAGCTGGCGGTAGCGCTCCTCGCCCCACAGGGCGAAGAGCTCGGCGAGGGGCACGCCGGCGAGGGACTCGATGCGCTGGTCGAGCTCGACGAGGGGGCCACCCAGGCGCTGGGCGAGGCGCTCGCCGACGCTGCTCTTGCCCGCCCCGCGCATGCCGACGAGGGCGACGCGCTGGGGTCGACCGGGGCCGAGGCCCTCGAAGAGGGCGGCGAGGGGGAGCTCCAGCACCTCGCAGAGCTCGGCGAGGCGCTGGACGCTGATGTTGGCGGTGCCGCCCTCGAGCTGGACGAGGAAGCGGGGCGAGACGTGGGCGAGGCGGGCGAGATCGGCCTGGGTCAGGCCGCGCTCCCGGCGCCGCTGGCGCAGGCGCTCGCCGAGGTCGAGCAGGAGTTGTGCATTATGTTGCATGTTGCGGGGGGTTGCCAGGGGGGTATCCAGCAGTATAATGCGGAACCCGCCAGCCGGCGCCCCCCCTCTCGGCTCAGGAGCCTCGCCCTCATGGGACACGACTTCGCCTACCCGCCCGTCGACTTCGAGACGCGGCCCGACCGCTACCGCCACTGGAAGCTCTCCTTCGATGGCCCGGTCGCCACGCTCTGCATGGACATCGACCCGGACGGCGGCCTGTGGCCCGGCAAGTACGAGCTGAAGCTGAACAGCTACGACCTGGGCGTCGACATCGAGCTCGCCGACGCGACCCAGCGCCTGCGCTTCGAGCACCCCGAGGTCAAGGTGGTCCTGGTGACCGGCCCCAAGGACGCCAAGGTCTTCTGCGCCGGCGCCAACATCAAGATGCTGGGCATGGCGCCCCACGCCTTCAAGGTGAACTTCTGCAAGTTCACCAACGAGACCCGGGTCAACCTCGAAGACGCGGCCGCGCACAGCGGCCAGACCTACGTGGCGGCGCTCTCCGGCACGGCCTCGGGCGGCGGCTACGAGCTGGCCCTGGCCTGCAAGGAGATCTGGCTGATCGAGGACGGCAACGCCGCCGTCAGCCTGCCCGAGGTGCCGCTGCTGGGCGTGCTCCCGGGCACCGGCGGCCTGACCCGCATCACCGACAAGCGCAAGATCCGCCGCGACATGGCCGACGTCTTCTGCACCAAGGCCGAGGGCTTCCGCGCCAAGGAGGCCCTCAAGCACGCCTTCATCGACCGGGCCTGGTCCCGCTCGCAGTGGGAGTCGGGTTCTGCCGCCCGCGCGCAGGAGATCGCCGCGGCGACCCCCGACAAGACCGGCCCCGGCGTGCCCCTCCCCGCGCTCGAGCGCCGCGAGACCGAGACGGGCTGGGCCTACCGCTACGTGACGGTCGACTTCGACCGCGCCAACGCCGACCGGGTGGTCACCCTGACCCTCTCCGGCCCCACCTCGGCCCCCGTGCGTGACGCCAGCACCTGGTCGCTGCAGGCCTTTCGCGAGCTGGACGACGCCCTGCTGCGCATCCGGGTCAACCACCTCGCCGTCGGCGTGATCCTGGTCCGCACCCGCGGGGACGCCGAGGCCATCCTGGCCCACGAGGCCCATGTGTCCGACAACCTCACCAGCGACTGGTTCTGGAAGGAGGTGCAGCTCTTCCAGGCCCGCACGCTGCGCCGGCTGGACAACACCGCCAAGACGCTCTTCGCCATCCTCGACGAAGGAAGCGCCTTCGTCGGCACCCTGTTCGAGCTGGCCCTGGCCTGCGACCGCCAGTACATGTTCGCCGACGAGGACGGTGACAACCGGATCCGCCTCAGCCCGGCCAACGACGGTCCGTTTCCGATGGCCAGCGGCATCACCCGCCTCGCCGCCCGCTTCCCGGGCACCCCCGAGCTCCACACCGCCGCGGTGGCCCACAAGGGCAGCATCGACGCCGAGAAGGCCGAGAAGCTGGGCCTCGTGACCGCCTCGCTGGACGACATCGACTGGGAGGACGAGGTCCGCATCGCGGTCGAGGAGCGGGTCAGCCTCTCGCCCGACGCCTTGACGGGCATGGAGCAGAACCTCCGCTTCGGCGGGGCCGAGACCTGCGAGACCCGCATCTACGGCCGCCTCTCGGCATGGCAGAACTGGATCTTCCAGCGGCCCAACGCCGTCGGCGAGCGCGGCGCGCTCACCATGTACGGCGACCCCGAGCGTCCCATCTTCGACTACAACCGCACCTGATCCCGCCTTCCCGCCACCCGGAGCCCCCCATGTCTGCTGTCGACTACGCCGAGCGCATCCCCAACAACGTCAACCTCAGCAACGACAAGCGTCTGCAGCGGGCCCTGGAGCACTGGCTGCCTGCATACCTGGACTGGTGGAACAGCGTCGGCCCCCAGGTCTTCCAGAACAACGAGGTCTACCTGCGCACGGCGATCAGCACCGAGCCGGGCGGCTGGGCCAACTTCGGCTACGTCCGCATGCCGGAGTACCGCTGGGGCATCTTCCTGACCGACCCCGAGCCCGATCGTGTCATCCCCGGCGGTGACCACGCCGGCAAGCCCGTCTGGCAGGAGGTCCCCGGCGAGTACCGGAACGCGCTCAAGCGCATCATCGTGGTCCAGGCCGACACCGAGCCGGCCAGCGTCGAGCAGCAGCGCTACCTCGCCAGCACCGCCCCGAGCCTGTACGACGCCCGCAACCTCTTCCAGGTCAACGTCGAAGAGGGCCGCCACCTGTGGGCGATGGTCTACCTGCTGCACGCCTACTTCGGACGCGACGGTCGGGACGAGGCCGACGAGCTGCTGGCCCGCCGCGCCGGCGACGCCGACAAGCCGCGCATCCTGGATGCCTTCAACCAGCCCTGCACGGACTGGCTGACCTTCCACTGCTTCACCTGCTTCACCGACCGGGACGGCAAGTACCAGCTCGGCTCGCTGGCCGAGAGCGCCTTCGACCCCCTCTCCCGCACCTGCCGCTTCATGCTCACCGAGGAGGCGCACCACCTCTTCGTCGGCGAGAGCGGCCTGGAGCGCATCATCCGCCGCTCGGCCCAGCTGCTGCGCGACGCCCCCAACGGCGACGCCCGTGCGGTCGGCGGCATCGATCTGCCGACGGTGCAGAAGTACATCAACTACTGGTTCTCCTACTCCCTCGATCTGTTCGGGGCCGAGGTCAGCACCAACGCCGCCGACTACTTCGCCAGCGGGCTGAAGGGGCGCTGGCGCGAGGCCAAGGACTTCACCGAGCACAGCGCGCTCAACCAGACCCGGGCCATCACCCATGTCCAGAGCGGCAAGCTGGTGGACGTCGACGTGCCTCTGCGCAACGCCATGAACGAGCTGCTGCGCAGCGACTACGCCGACGACTGTGCGCGCGTGGTCGAGCGCTGGAACAAGGCGCTGGAGGACGAAGGCCTCGACTCCCGCATCACCCTGCCCAGCACCCGCTTCCATCGCCGCCAGGGCATCTACTCGGACAGTCACTTCACCCCCGAGGGCGAGCTGATCTCGGCCGAGGAGTGGGAGCGCCGCAAGGACGAGTGGATCCCCAGCGACAGCGACCGGGAGTACGTGCAGAGCCTGATGAAGCCCGTGCTGGAGCCCGGCAAGTTCGCCAACTACATCGCCCCGCCACGCCGCGGCATCCACGGCCAGACGGTCGAGTTCGAGTACGTTCGAACGGACGGCTGAGGCTTGGGGCCTTCGGCCTGAGCGCGGCTCAGACCAGGCCGCCACCGAGCATGCAGCGCACGGTGGCGGCGATGCCCAGCAGGGCGCCGCCGATGACCGCGGCGAGGTGGACGCCCATGTTGGGGGCGAGGCCGGTCTCGGGGTCCTTGTCGGTGATCAGTCCGACGATGCCGACCACCACCGGCAGGACACAGAAGGGCGCGCCGATCCAGTTGACCCAGCCGAAGCAGGGGAAGAAGCCGACCACGACGGCCAGCAGGGCCAGGATCAGGGTGACGAGAGAGGCGACCTTCATGGGGATCTCCGGCGGTTGAGGAAGAATGCAACGGGTCCGCCGAAGCTCAGCGCCCAGAAGGCGGGGAAGAACAGCAGGACGAGGGGGTTGAGCCGCACGGCGGCGAGCGGCTCGGCGCGCATCATCCAGGCGAAGGCCCGGGAGAGGCCGCAGAAGCCGCAGCCGGGGCAGCTGCGCACCGGCAGGCCCAGGTCGCTGAGGTGCTGGCCGGCGGCGATGGCCTCGGGCGCGTAGAGGGCGGCGACGAGCAGGCAGGCGGCGGCCAGCGGGCTGAGCAACAGGCCGAGCCAGGAGAGCACGTCGCGAGCAGGACCGGGGATCACCGTGAGAGCGTAACCGCTCGACCCGGGCTCAGCGGGAGCTCATGTTGTTGCCGCTCTTGTTCGTGGGAAAGCCCGCCTTGGCGAGCACCTTCTCGGCGAGGCGAAGCAGCTTCGGGGCCAGCACGGCGCGGAGGGTGGGGCGTAGCTTCATCGGTTGACTCCCGGAAGGGCCTGCCTGCAGGGTACCCCGGGGGATAGGTCTCCCACACCCCCAGGGCCACCCCGGAGCCCCTTCATGCGCGCCCCGATCACGCCCTGCTTCTGGTTCGAGTCCGACTCCGTGGGCGCGGCAGCGCTCTACCTCCAGGCCTTCGGCGGCGGACGCATCATCGAGGCGACGCCGATGTCGACGGTCTGGGAGCTCTACGGCCGGCGGCTGATGGGGATCAACGGCGGGCCGCGCTATCGCCCCAACGGCGCGCTCTCGCTGTTCGTGCAGCGCTCGACCGAAGCAGAGGTGCGCAGCGCCTTCGAGCTGCTCGCCCGCGACGGGACGGTGCACATGCCGCTGTCGGTGAAGGACTGGAGCCCGCTGTACGGCTGGGTCGAGGACCGCTACGGCGTCCACTGGCAGATCGCCCAGGGGCGGGTGGACGCGGCCGACTTCACCGTGATGCCGGCCCTGACCTTCTTCGGCGCCCGCGCGGGCCGGGCGCGGGAGGCGCTGGAGCTGTACACCGGCATCTTCTCCTCCTCCTCGGTGGACGAGCGGCACATTGGCGAGGACGGTCGGCTCATGTTCGCCGTGGCCCACCTCGCCGGCCAGACCCTGGCCTTCATGGACGGTCCGGAGTCACAGGAGATCCCCTTCAGCGAGGGGGCCTCCCTGTCGGTCGCCTGCGAGACCCAGGAGGAGATCGACTACTTCTGGGACGCCCTGGTCAAGGGCGGTCAGGAGAGCCGTTGCGGCTGGTTGGTCGACGCCTTCGGCGTCTCCTGGCAGATCGTGCCCGCCATCCTCGGTGAGCTGATGTCCAACCCGGAGCGCGCCCAGCGGGTGGTCGCCGCCTTCCTGCCGATGAACAAGCTGGACCTGGAGACCCTGCTCAACGCATGAGCTGCATGCGGGTCCGGGCCATGGCCACCTGCGCGGCCAGCTTCGCCTCCCTCGCCCCCAGGCTGCCCGCCCGCAAGCGCAAGCCCAGCTCGCTCTCGGCCAGCAGCCAGCGCTGGGCCTGCTCGTAGTAGGGGCGCGGCCGGTCCATGCGGAAGGCCAGCCGTCCGCCGTTCTTCTGCTCCCAGCCCTCGACCCGCTCGACGCGGTCCTGGACCTGCTCGTAGAAGGCGGTGCCTTTCATCGGATGGGCGATGCTGACCAGGGTGACCTCGGGCTGGACCCGCTGCAGCATCTCGGCGGTGGCCCGCAGATCGGCCTCGGTCTCGCCGGGGTAGCCGATCATCACGAAGACGCCGACCTCGATACCGTGGGCGTGCAACATCCGGGCGCCTCGCTCGATCTGGCGGACCGTGCCGTCCTTGCGCATGGCGTCCAGCACGGCCTGGCTGCCGCTCTCGGCCGAGAGGAACATGCGCACGCAGCCGGCGGCGCGCAGGGCGGCGCACATCGCCGGGTCGAGGCTGCCCGGGCGGCCGATCAGGTAGAAGGGGGTGACCAGCCCGCGCTGGATCACCCGCGAACAGAAGCGGTGGACCCAGCGCCGGTTGATGGTGAAGAGGTCGTCGGCGAACCAGATCTGGTCGGGGTCATACTGTTCGCGAAGGAAGGCCATCTCGTCGATGACGTCGTCGACGGCCCGGCGGCGGTAGCTGTCGCCGTAGACCTGCTTGCTGCACCAGGTACAGTGAAAGGGGCAGCCCCGGCTGGTGATCATGGAGAGGGCCGTCTCGCCGTGGCGGCTGCGCCAGGCCTTCATGTACGGCTCGAGGTCGGCGCGCTCGCGGTGGGGCCAGGGGATCTGTTCGAGCGGACGGATCAGCTCCCGTGGGGCGGTCCGCACGATGGCCCCACCCTCGTCCCGGAAGGCGATGCCGGGGATGCCCCGGAGCTGGTCCGTGCGCCAGGTCCAGCCGTTCTGCTTCAGGTGGTCCATCAGCTCGGTCAGGGTCCGCTCGCCCTCGCCGATGACGACGACCTCGACCCCGAAGCCCAGGTACTCGTCGAGGTACTGCACCGGGTCGGGGCCGCCGGCGATCACCCTGCGGCCATCCTCCCGGAAGCGGGCGACCAGCTCGCGGCTGACGGGACGGGTGACGGTGTGGCCGTAGAGGCCGACGACGCGCGGGTCGCGCTCCTGGACGGCGCCGAGGATGGCCTGCCGGTCGGCGACGAAGCTGCTGTCGAACCAGTCGACGCGGACCCGGCCCTCGCGGCGCAGCCAGGCGACGAGGTACTGCAGGCCCAGGGGGGGGAAGGGCCTGCAGAGCTCCTGCTCGTGCGGATCTTCGGCCAGCAGCCAGGCGTGGGTCAGGAGGAGGTCGAGGCGGTTCACG
>DDSR01000315.1 GCA_002343455.1 Deltaproteobacteria bacterium UBA2385
CTTGTCGGCGAGCGCGGCCAGGAAGGCCTCGAAGGCCCGGTCGTCGATGATCGAGCTGCAGTAGGAGTAGATGAAGTAGACGGTCTCGGGGCGATGACGGAAGGGGGTCTCCAGCACCGTCCGCCTCAGCCGATCGGAGAGGGCCTGGCTGTAGAAGCGGCAGGCCAGGGCGTCCCAGTCCAGGTCCAGGTGTTCGCCCTCCTCGGGGCCGGTCCAGCGCTCCAGGGCCAGCTCGCGGAAGTCGAGGGGGACCCAGCCGTCGGCCTGCCCGGCTGCCCGCCCGCGGCGCAGGCGCACCCGGAGGTCCGACTCGTAGCGCACGGTCCCCTGGTCGTAGCGGCGCCCGCCGAAGGGGTCGTGGACCCAGCGGACTCCGCGCACCGTGCCGTCGAGGACGGCGTGCATCAGGAAGTTGCCCTGGTCCACCACCGCCCGCTCGGCGGGGTCGTACAGGGTCGCCTGCTGCCGGGCCCGGTCGATCAGCAGCCCCCGCATGTCGCAGTGGAAGTCGACGTGGCAGAGCCGCAGATCGCGCGCCCCGGTCTGCTGCCAGTGCCAGTGGAGCCTGTGGTGTTCATCCGCCACGAAGATGGTGGTCATGACCCCGCCGGTGTCGAAGGATAGGACGCTCCGCCTACCCTCCTCGACCGCGATTCGGATCCGCTGCCATGTCCGCTCGAACCGAAACCCGGCCTCCTCCTCCGCTCAGCCACGCCACCCTGCGGGCCCGAGCGGACGAGCACCTGCGGCGTTTCAGCCCCTCCGAGGCGCAGATGCGGCGGGTGCTCCAGCGTCGGGTCGACCGCTGCCTGGCCGCCCACGGCGGGGACCGCGGCCAGGCCGCCGGGCTGGTCGACGCCGTTGTGGCCGAGCTGCTGGCCTGCGGGCTGCTCGACGATCGGCGCCTCAGCCGGGCGCTGGCCGAGTCCCTCCATCGTAAGGGGGTCGCTGGCCGGGCGATGCCGGCCCGCCTGCGCTCGCGAGGCTTGGACCCCGAGCTGCTGGGCGAGGCCCTCGCTCCGCTGAACCGCGAGCTGGTCGAGCCCGAGCTGCTGCGCGCCTGCACCTTCGCCCGGCGCCGCCGCCTGGGGCCGGCCCGTCCGGTCCATCGCCGCCCGGAGGACCCCGCCGAGCGCCGCCACCGACGCGAGAAGGACATCGGCGCCCTGTGTCGAGCGGGCTTCTCGCTGGGCGTCGCCTTGCGCGTGGTCGACGCCGCCGACCTGGACCGGCTGGAGGCCGAGGCCCAGGACGGCCCGGCCTGAGACGCGCGAACCGAGTCCGCCCGGCGTCGCTCAGTCGATCGGCAGCTCGTCGAGCAGCGCGGAGAACTCGTCGTAGAGCAGCTCGGACTTGGTCCCCGGAAAGCCCGTCACGAGCAGGTTGGTGGACTCGGAGGAGTCGCCGTCCAGGTCGTAGAAGTACTCGGTCCCGGTGAGCTTGCGGACCAGCTTGTACCGACCGTCCGAGACGGTCTGCCCGGCGTTCTCGTCGCGGATGGGGCCCCCGAAGACCTCGCTCACCACCGTGGCCCGCTGTCGCTTCGCCCGCGGGTCGTAGAGGTAGGGCAGCAGGCTGATGGAGTCGATGGTCGTCTCGGCCGGAACGGAGGCGCTCACCCGGCCGCCGGCCAGCTCGATGATGGTGGCGAAGAGGTCCAGGGTGTTGACCGGGTGGCGGATGCGCTTGCCCCCGGTGAGCAGCCCAGGACCAGCGATGATGAGGGGGACCTGGACGCCGCCCTGGTAGAGGGAGCCCTTGGCCTTGCCCGGCAGGTAGGTGCCCTGGTTGACCCGGGCCTCGGTCCCGTTGTCGCCCATGTAGATGATCACGGTGTGGGCTCGCGTGACATCGTCCATCGACGCGAGCAGCCGACCGATCTCGGTGTCCACGGACTCGAGCATCGCCTGGTAGTACTCGTCGGGGCGATCGTCGATGTCGTCGGACTCGCCGGTGAGGTCGTCGTAGGAGTGCAGGTCGGCCGGAGGGAGGTGCAGGGGGGTGTGTGGGGCGTGGAAGGAGACGTAGGCGAACCAGGGGCCCTCCTGCTCTTCGATCCAGTCCAGCGCGTCGTCGACCGTCCGGGTGGTGGCGTAGTCGGTCACGGTGGCCTCGACGCCGTTCTCGACCCGGGACCACTCGTAGAAGTCCTCGAGGTGGCCGTTGATCGCGCCGGCGTACTGGTCGAAGCCCATCAGGTTGGGGTGGTTGGCCAGCCCGTTGTCGGCGTCGCCCAGGTGCCACTTGCCGAAGGCCCCGGTCGCGTAGCCCAGGTCGGCCTCGCCCAGGATCTGCGGCAGGCCCAGCTCGTCCAGCGAGGGCCCGGGGGCGCCCGTGTTGAGGGGAGAGCCGACCCCGGTGCGCGAGGCGTAGCGGCCGGTGAAGAGGCCCGCCCGCGTGGGCGAGCAGTAGGGGCTGGACCAGGCCTGGTCGAAGGCGACGCCGTTGTTGCAGAGGCGCTCGATGTTCGGCTGGGGGGCGCGGGTCGCCGCCGGGTAGCTGTAGCAGGCGCTCTGGTCGGTCCCGACGTCGTCGGAGACGATCAGCAGGATGTTCATCGGGGCTGGCTCGAGGCTTCGAGCAGAGCGCGAGTCATCCTGGCGACTCGCCAGGTTGGTTCCCACCTCCGGTTCGCACCCGAGCAGCGCCACACTCAACAGAGACACCCAGGGCATCGCCGTTCCCTCCCGGCCCATTGATAGCACCCGGCGATGCGCGAGCGGAAGGGGGTGAGGGGGGTTCTGCTCACATTTTTCTGACGATTCCCAGACAATTGGAGACAAGCCTTCAGAAATAGCTCCTTGCCTGGAGCGTCCGCTCGCGGTCTGGTAGGCTCGACCCGTCGCCAGGAAGAGGTGCCCATGTCCGACCATCGTGATCCCAGCCGCCGCAGCGTGCTCGGGAGCCTCGCCGCGGCAGGCGTCAGCCTGCTCTTCTCGCCCTCCTCCTCGGCTGGACCGGCGCTGCGGACCAGCTCGCCGGGTACCGGCAGCGCGGCGGGCACGAAGGCCTACATCAACTTCGTGATCAACGTGCAGAACTTCCGGTACCTCAGCAGCAGCGTCGACACCGTCGGCAAGCTCTGCAGCACCTTCGCCAAGTACGGGGTGAAGGGCGACTTCTACCTGACCGGGCCGATGGCCCAGCTCTACAACAAGTCCAACCCGGAGATCTTCACCAAGCTGAAGGGCCAGGGCATCTGCTACCACAGCCGCCCTCCCCACGCGATCTTCACCGGCTTCGAGGGCAAGCTGGAGGGCTTGAGCGGGGATCAGCTCACCAGCCGGATCAACGACTTCGAGACCCAGTACCTGGACCTGGAGACCGGGCAGCTGGACTCGTCCAAGAGCGGCGGCTTCGCCCTGGTGACGTCGCTGCTCGGCAAGGCGCCCTCCTGCGTCGCCGTGCCCACCAGCAACGACACCATCAAGGCGGCGGCCTGCCAGTGGTACAAGGACAACGGCGCCAAGGCGGTCGTCTGGTACCACAAGGCCCAGGACCTGGGCAGCAACCCCTACCAGACCAAGAACGGGCTGCTCAGCCGGCCCTCGGACATCGTGGTCGAGCAGTGGAAGGCCAGCGGCGAGTCCGGCAGCACCCTGTGGTGGAACCGCTACAGCAGCGGCTACCCCGGCGCGGACGGCAAGCCCCACAACTACATCGAGCAGAAGGTCGGCACCTGGCAGGGCAAGCGCGCCCCCTTCGTGACGGTGCTGATCCACGACAACAACTTCACCCGGAAGGGCCCGGATCCCTGGCTCAACACCTTCTGGAAGGACAAGGAGAAGACCAACCCCCGCAGCGCGCCCTTCGACCTGGAGGCGACGGACCCCAGCTCTCGCCGCAGCGACGAAGAGCAGAGCCGCATCCTGCAGGCCTACGGCAACATGGTGGAGTTCTGCGCCCAGAACTACAACGTCGTGACCATGGCCGACATCTGCACGATGGCTGGCGTCTAGGCCCGGCTGGCTGCTAGGCCCGGCTGCGCGCCCAGCCCCGGGCGAAGTCTTCGACCGGGATATAGCGGCCAGCGGCGCCGACCTCCTCCCAGCCGCGCGGCCAGCTTGCGGAGCGCTCGGCCCAGGGCGCCTCGACGAGCTCCAAGGGGAGGGGAGGGGGCCGGTCGATGTCGATGATCAGCACGCTGCGGTGGGCCCCGGAGCGGTTGAAGCTCTGGTGGAACAGCAGGTCGTCGAACATCAGCAGCTCGCCCTCGACCAGGGGGCGCTCCTCGTCGCCAATGCGGATGACACACTCGCCCCGCACGTCCAGGCCCATCAGCACCCGCAGGATGAAGGTGGAGATCTCCGGCGGGCCCTGGTGGGGCTGGATCTCCGTGCCCGGGCCGATCCGGCTGATGGCGGCCGAGCGGAGGTGGGGGATGCGCGCCAGCAGGTCGCAGGTCCCGGGCATGGCCGCGCTGTTGTCCAGGTTGAGCTTGTCAAAGAGGTACAGCGGGAAGATGCACCAGTCCGCGCCGTGCTCGTCGTTGCCGCGCTGGCGCAGGTCGAACCAGCCGGGCTGACCCTGGATCGCCCGGGCTTCGGCCTGGATGGTCGGGGAGCCCCGCCGTAGCAGCTCCAGCTCGGGACGGAGGGCGCGCCAGTCGGGGAAGGGGATCATCGGGGAGCTTCCGAGAGGATTCGGGCGACCACAGGGTCGGCATGGGGATCGGCCTGGGTGTCGGCCCGGGCGGCGCGCTCGGCGGGATCGGCGGTCAGGGCGAACAGCTTCGCGGCGGTCCAGCGGACCCGGGGCCGGGGGTCGTCGAGGCCGACGGCAAAGGCCTCGGGCCCGGCGGCAGGGTGGCCATAGAGGGCGTGGAGGATGGCGATGTCGGCGTCCTCGTCGACGGTCTCGCCGACCAGCCGCAGGCCGCCGCCGTAGAGGGGGAGGTGAGGGAGGCCCTCGTCCTCGGGTCCGGGTCGGAAGGGCGGGTAGCGCTCGGGAGGGGGGTCGGGGTCGGGGCTGCCCTCCAGGATGCGGCCCTCGGTCCAAGCGAGGTGGAGCAGGCTGCCGGCCTCGGGGGGCAGCGCTCGCTGGCCCAGCAGCCGCACCGCCTCGGTGGCCCAGCCGGTGCGCAGGGCGGGCCCGAGCTCGCCTTCGACGCGGGCGAGGCCTGGATCGGCCCGGCCGCTGCCCAGGAAGACCCGGCGTCCCCAGGCGGCGCGGAAGGCGTCGCGTCCCTCGCCGGCGACGCCCGGGTCGGGATGAGCCGCCAGGGAGGCCTCCACCGCCTGCAAGAGCTCCGCGCCCTCGGCCTGGAGCTCGGAGGGCCCTGTCCGGAGCTCGGCGCGCTCGCTCGGGCGCAGGCGCCAGGCCGCGTGGGTCAGGCAGCGCCGCGCGAACCAGCCCGCCTTGGCGCACCAGGCCACGGCCGGGACCGCCTGCCCGGTCGTGGCCAGCTCCTCGCCCAGCCGGAAGTGGCACTCCTCGCGCCAGGTGCCCTCGGGGATCTGCGCGCAGGCACGGGCGGCCTGCTCCTCCTCCCCGCGGCGGGCCCGCAGCGCGGCCTCCTGCACCCGGCAGGTGATCGCCAGCTCGGCGAAGGGCTGGGCGTCGCAGACCTCGGCCAGCGCGACGGGATCCTCGGGCCAGGGCTGCAGCGCCGCGGCGACCGGGTCGGCGCCGGCCGGGTCGGCGGCGCAGGCCAGCAGCAGCAGGATCACCGCGGGGCCTGCGGCGTCGTGGAGAGGTGCGGGCGGCCCAGCACCTGGCGGCACTTCTCGCGGGCCGCCTCGCTGGCGGCGTCGGCGCAGAAGGCGCCCGCCCGGGTGGGCTCGGCGACAGCGAGGCGCAGCAGCAGCAGGTCGCGGCTCTCGGGCTCGGGGATGGCGGCGATGGCGGCGCGCAGCTCCTCGGGCCGGTCGATCAGCTCGAGGGCGAAGCGCAGGCGGCAGTCCTCGCGCTCGGTCGGGCCGAGGGAGGCGCACCCGGCCATGTCCCGAGGCGGGCCCTGGCAGGCCCAGGCCAGGGCGAGCACGGCGAGGCTCATCGAGGCTGGCGGGCGCGAGGCGGCCACTGCACGAGCTGGCCGGAGGTGAGCTCGCGGAAGTTGGCACGCCCGACGGCGGCGTCGCCGTTGTCCAGGCAGCGCTCGTAGGCGCGGGCCTCGATCTCGGCGCGGTCGGCGGGCTCGCAGCCGACGCTGTCCAGGACGCCCTGCTTGAAGGCGGCGATGGCGGTCGGGGAGCGCCGGGCGACGGCGGCGGCCAGCTGGCGCGCGCGCTCCAGGCCCGTCTCCAGGCTGTCGAAGCGCTCCTGGACGAGGCCGATGCGCTGCGCCTCTTTCGCGTCCAGCCGCTCGCCGGTCATGCCCAGGCGCATCGCCTGGGGCACGCCGACCATCGCCCACAGCTCGCTGGTCCCGCCGGCGCCCGGCAGGATGCCGATTCCCGTCTCGGGCAGGCCGAAGGAGGCGCCGGGGCCCGCGATCCGGTAGTCGGCGGTGATCAGGAACTCGGTGCCCCAGCCCAGGGCCACCCCGTCGACCACGACGATGTGGAAGACCGGCGCCCGCCGCAGCCGGGTCAGCACCGCCCGCTGGTGTCGCACATGGGTCCGGACCTGCTCGGCCGTCCAGCCCCCGCGCTCGGTCACATCGGCGCCCGCGATGAAGATCGGGGTGCCCTTCTCGCTTCGGCGACGGCTCCAGGTGATCAGGGCGCGGGCCTGGCCCTCTTCCAGGGCGAGGGTCAGGCGCTTCCACTCGTCCAGCAAGGCGCTGCCCATCTCGTTGGCGCGGCCGTGGTCGAGCTCGACCTCGACCACGCTGCCGGGGGGGTGACCGGGCAGCTCGGGCAGGTGGACGCGCAGGTGCGTGAAGTCGGTGGGGTGGACGGACACGGGCGCCTCCGGGTGTTCGCCCGATAACCGGCGCGGCGGTTTGCCGGGCCGCCCGCGCCGGGTGATGGGCTCCCCATGGCGCTCCTCATCCTGATGCTCGGCTGCCAGGGCCTGGCAGGGCGCTGGGAGGGCACGCTGCTCTGCCCCGGCCGCCAGACCTCCTTGGAGGGCGAGGCCGTGCTGCTGCTCTGGCGCGACGGCGGGGGCGAGCTGGCCGGCGAGCTGCGGGCCGAGGGCGAGGCGGCCTCGACCACCGGACGCGAGCCGATGCTGGCCGCCTGGGAGCTGGAGCTTGAGCGCAGCGCCCCCTCGGGCCGGCAGGACCTGGGCGCCGATCTGCGCGCCTGCAGCCTCTACCTCTCGGGCGAGCTGGCCGAGGAGGGCTGCGACGACGCCCAGGGGAGCTGGACCTGGGACGGCGCCGGCGCCCTGTGGATGGAGGGCGAGCGCTGCGGCCTGGAGCTGGAGCGGGGCTGATCGTTCAGGAGCTGGAGTTCAGGATCCCTGCTGGCCGATGCCCAGCACCGCCCGCCAGGCCGGCGTGCCGACGCCCGAGGAGACCCCCGCGCCGACCGCCGCCCGCAGCACGGTCCCCCCGCTCCGGCGATGGTGGGCGTTGAGGAGCAGCTCGGTCGGGTGGCTGCCCAGGCTGCCCCAGGGTGCCGCCAGCTCGGTCTGCGCGCTGGCCTCCAGGCTCAGCAGCCCGCCCTGCCAGGCCCGCAGCCCCAGCCCCCCACGCAGCAGCAGCCGGTCGTCCTGGACGAGGCCGTCGCCCTCGTTTCGCGGGCGGAGCGCGGTGGAGGCGCTGCCCCCGACCCAGAGGGGCCCGTGGCTGCCGTCGGCGACCAGGCCCAGCAGGCCGGTGATCCCCTCGGCGCCCTGGGCCTGCTCGGCCGCGCCCAGCGGGAGGCCCAGCCCGCCGGCCAGCGCCAGCCCCAGGCCCGCCTCGCTGCCGGGCAGCAGGACCAGCCGCCCGTCGACGCGGGCGTCCCCCAGGCCGCTGGCCGCGGGGAGCGTGTCGCTGGTGGTGCGCAGCAGCAGGGGAGCCTGGGCCGAGAGGCGCAGCCGGCCGTGGCTCCAGGCGGCGCCCAGGTCCAGGCCCCAGACCTCGCGGATGATCGCCTCGATCTCGCCGCTGGAGTCCTGGAAGCGCAGGGGCGAGCGCACCAGGGAGAGGTCGGCGCGGGCGAGGTAGCCGCGCTCGGCGTGGGTCGAGGGCACCCAGAAGCTGCCGCTGCTGTCGACCTCGGCGCGGGCGTGGGCGGCGTCGATCGCGGGCCAGGTGGGGGCCGGGTCGGAGCTGGCCCAGGCGGTGGCGAGCAGCAGGAGGATCATCCCCGCACCCCCGGCGGCAGCAGCAAGGGGCGCGCCTCGCTGGGGATGCCCAGGAAGCCGAGCCGGTCGTAGGGCGCCACCCGCCACCAGAGCCCCTCGATCGCCTGGGGGGCGAAGAGGAAGTCCGGCAGCCAGCGCGGCTCGGCGACGTCCATGGCCTCGACGATGTCGGTGAAGGTCGCGTCGGCGGAGAGCTCGATCCGGTAGCCGGTGCCGTGCGGGACCTCCTGCCAGTGGAAGTCCGGCCGGATCAGCGCCGTCCCGGCCTCCGGGCTGAGCAGGGCCTGGGAGAGCAACAGGTCGACGGGCGCGGTCGGCGCCTCTCCCTGGCTCACCCGGCTGCCCTTGCCCGCGGCCAGCTCCAGGCTGCCGCCGTCCCCGCTCAGCCGGATCCCGCCGGTGACCGCCTCGGTGCGGGTCGCGCGCTCCTCGATCGCCACGCGGAAGCCCCCGTCCTTGCCCTCGGCGAGGCCGTCGCGGGTGCGGATGGCCAGGGTGCGCGCGGTCGACGAGCCTCCCCGGGGGCGGGGGGTCGCGACCGTGATGGAGCCCCGCTCGACCCGCAGCTGGGTCCGGTCCGCGGTGGCCTGCTCGATGTCGAGGCAGGTGCCCGGCATCAGCACGACGTCGTGGGCGCCGCTGGAGGTGGGGCTCGGGTCCAGGCGCACCGTGGCGAAGGAGTCCGGCCCGGTGCAGACCGTCGCCCCCAGCGGCAGCCCCGTGCAGCGATCCACCTGCACCGGCGAGGCGCCCGAAAGGCTGACGAAGGCCGGCCCGGAGAGCCCGATCAACATGGCCGCGTCCGGCTGTTCGGCGGGCGCCTGGGCCCGGGCGGGGTGACTCTGGAGCGAGAGCCCCAGCAGCGGGAGCCCCAGAAGTGCACGGACGAGGGCGCTCATCGGCTGCCTCCGGGAGGAAGGGGGAGGATCTCGCAGGCGCGCTGCGCCTCGGGCGAGGCGCTCGGGTCGGCCTGCTCGGGCGGCGGCAGCAGGATCAGCCGCGCCTCGCTCAGCCCCAGGCGCAGCAGCTCGGCGCGCACGGCCTCGGCCCGGGCCCGCGCGAGCGCGCGGTTGGCCTCGGGGGTCCCTTCGGGCGAGTACAGCCCGCGCAGCTGGAAGCTCCAGCTCCCGGCGTTGGCGGCCAGCGTCGCCAGGGCCTGCCGCTGCGCCGGCCCCAGCGCGGCCGAGCCCAGGTCGAAGCTGAGGTGATGGGGGCGATCGTCGCTGTCCCCGCGGACCCAGAGGGCGTGGCCGGCGGCGACCGCCGTCTCGAAGCGGCGCTGGCGGCCCGCGCCGACCACCTCGATGTCCACGGGACCCGCGGCCACGCTGCTGACCACCGAGCCGTCGGCCCGCGAGGGCAGCTCGGCACCTCCCACCCGGATCCGGTCGCCCGGTCGCGCCGCCACCACCAGGCTGCCCTGGGTCGGCCGCAGCAGCGCCTCCAGGTCCAGCCCCGCGGGGATGGCGCTGCCTTGCAGCCCGCCCTCGCTCGCCGCCCGGACCTGGCCCTCGATCATGCACTGGCGGAGCGGGTGGGGGATCCAGAGCCAGCGTTCGCGGTCGGTGGGGGCCGTCGGCTCGGTCGTCGCCGACCCGGGCGGGCCATCGGAGGGCGGCTCGTCGATGGGCGCCTCGGCCGGCATCTCAGGGCGCGGCCGAGGCCATGCAAGCCCGACGCCGGCGATGAGCGCGTGCCGGTCGCCGCCGAGATCGACCAGGTAGCGCGCCTGCACCCGGGGCAGGATCCGCCCCGAGCCGGGCAGGTCCAGGGCGCTGCCCAGGGCGAGGTCGGGCTGCAGCGCGCCGTGGAAGCGGGCCCCGCCGCCCAGGGTGGCGCTGAGCGCCCCGCCGCTGGGGCCGCGCTCGACCAGGTACAGCCTCAGCTCGGGCCGCCCGGCCAGCCAGGGCTCCGCCGTGGTTGAGAGGCCTCCTTCGAGCTGGACCCCCAGGTGCAGGCGCGGGTGCAGCGGCCAGGCCACGCTGCCTCCGAGCCCGGCGCCGTCCCCGTCGGACGCCGGGAGGGTCCCCAGCGCCCCCCACAGGTGCAGGTCGAGCTGGGGCTCGGCCGCGCTGGCGGCGCCGAGCAGCAGGGCGAGCGCAGGGAGGTTCACCCGCTGCTCCGGCGAAGGGCGATGGCCGCGGTCCGCTCGCCGCTCATGGCGTGGTACCTCCCCGAGATGGTGCGACCATCCGCGCTCAAGCTGGCATCGTAGCGACCGGCGGTCGGGTCCACCAGGGGGTCGAGCTCCTCGGTGAGCAGCAGGCGGCCCGAGGCCTCGTCCAGGCTGCCTCGGACGCTGACCGTCCGGGCGACCCCGGTGGTGGGGTGCTTCAGGGTGAGGCGGCCTTCCAAGGCCTCGCTGCGGCCGCCCAGGACCAGGGTGGCGCGCTGCGAGTGGACGTTGCCGCTCCAGGTGCCCGCGGCGGGGGAGGCCTCCCCGACGGGCGCCGCGGAGGAGGCCGCCGGGGCCTCGCCGGGGGCGGACGTGCTGGGCGCGGGCGCAGGCGCGGGGGAGGGCGCGGGGG
>DDSR01000057.1 GCA_002343455.1 Deltaproteobacteria bacterium UBA2385
CATCGGCGGTGGGGGCGACGTACTCCTCGCGGCCGAGGATCTCCTCGCTGTACTTGGGCGTGCCTCGCCCGCAGGCCAGGGCCAGGAGCGCGGAGAGGGCGAGGGTCGGGCGCAGCATGGGCTCTCCGGGAGCGATCAGCGGAAGGTGTAGCAGCGCACCCGCAGCTTGTAGTTGCCTGTCTGGCCGCCCTTGCCGTCGACGCCGACGAGGTAGGTCCAGTCCTTGCCCACCGCGTTCAGGCGGAGCTTGCCGCCCCGGCGGCCGACGTCCATGTCGCACTGGTTGATGCGGATGTGGTGCTCGGTCTTGGGGATGCTGTCGTCCTGCCAGGAGACGCCGACCAGGTCCAGGTCGGCGCAGTCGCTGATCAGCGTGACCTCGGCTTCCAGGTCGGCGGGGATGTTCAGGCGCCAGATGTCCTCGGGCGAGCTGTCGTACTGCTCGCGGGCGGGGGTACACATGGCCTTCTGGTAGAAGGTGTCCCCCCACAATGTCGTGCCGCCGGCGTTGTTGCCCTGGACCTCGCTGCCGCAGACCAGCTCGCCGACGATGCCGTTGCGGGCGCTGGGGGACTGGAAGGGCGGGTCGCAGGGGTAGGCGGGCTCGGCGAAGTCCTCGTCCAGCTTCTCCATGATCGGGAAGGCCTTGGCCATGTCGCGGCCGACCTCGTCGCAGGCCAAGAGGCTCAACAGGAGCGGGATCATGAGGGTCAACCCTGGGTCACGGGGAGGCCGGCCTGCTTCCAGGCCGAGAAGCCGCCGTCGAGGACATAGGTCTCGTCGAGGCCTCGGAAGCGCAAGAAGGAGGCCACCCGCCCGGCGTGCGCGGACTTGCGCTCGCCGATGACGACGATGATCGCCCCGGCGGGGATCTCGGCGATGTCGTCGACGATGCGCTCGTCGGGCATGTGCAGGGCGCCCTCGGGGCGGCCGCGGTGGTGCTCGGTGGAGGTCCGGACGTCGATGACCGAGAGGATCCGGCCCTCGGCGCGGGCTTGGCTCAGGGAGGAGACGCTGGTCTCGAGCTCGCCGACCACGAAGTCCTCGGGCACGTCCATGGGCGAGCCGACCCGCAGCGAGGCCGAGGAGCGGGCGCTGGGAGGCGGGTCCTGGCGGGCGATGCGCTGGCTCTCGGACTGCTGGATCGCCTTGGCGGCCCGGCCGACGACGCGCAAGGGCAGGTTGATCAGTCGCTCGAACACGGCCCGGACTCCAGGTGGACTGCGCGCACTATAGCGCCTGTGGAGCGGTCGGCTCGGGGGAGGGGAGGCGGCTGTACAGCTCGACCAGCTCGCGCAGGCGCCCGGCCGGTCCCGAGGGGAGGTCCCGGGCCCGCCAGAGCCAGTTTCCGTCGGTCTCGCCGGGGCGGTTCATGCGGTGCTCGCTGCCCAGGCCGAAGATGTCCTGCATCGGCAGGACGACCCAGCGAGCGATGCTGGAGAGCAGGGGCTGGAAGAGCTGCCAGTGGGGCTCGTGGCCGTCCCGGCCGACGTAGCGGCGGAAGTGGTCGCGCGCGGCCTCGTCGGTCGTGTCGTACCAGCCGCGGATGGTGTCGTTGTCGTGGGTGCCGCTGTAGGCCACCCAGCGATCGTGGGTCCAGGTGTGGGGCAGGAAGGTGTGGTCGCGGGGGCCGCCGAAGGCGAACTGGAGGATCTTCATGCCGGGCAGCCCGAGCTCGTCGCGCAGGGCCTCGACGTCGGGGGTGATCAGGCCCAGGTCCTCGGCGACGATCGGCAGGCCCTGGCTGAGGTCGATGCCGGGGGGCGGGGTGGCGCGCAGCTCGGCTTCGAGCGCGTCGAAGAGCTGCCGACCGGGACCGGGGGTCCACCGTCCGGTGGTGGCGTCGGGGGCGTCGGCCGGCACGGCCCAGGCGGCACAGAAGCCGCGGAAGTGGTCGATGCGGACGGCGTCGCAGGCCAGGAAGGCGGCGCGCAGCCGCTGGCACCACCAGGCGTAGCCCTGGGCGGCGTGGGCCGGCCAGTCGTAGAGCGGGTTGCCCCANNCGCCAATACGACTCGAAGCCGCGGAAGTGGTCGACACGGACGGCGTCGAAGGCGTCGAACGCGGCCCGGAAGCGTTCGACCCACCAGCGGTAATGCTGCGTTGCGAGCACGTCCCAGCGATAGAGCGGGTTACCCCAACGCTGGCCGGTGGGGCTGAAGTAGTCGGGGGGCACGCCGGCGACCGGATCGGGTGCGGGGCGCCCGTCGGGCAGTGGCGGGCCCCAGCGGAAGAGGCTGCGGTTGGCCCAGGTGTCGACGCCCCCGCCGGAGACGAAGATCGGGACGTCGCCGACGATCTGGATGCCGCGCTGGTTGGCCAGGGCGCGCAGGGCGGCCCACTGCCGGTGGACCAGGAGCTGCGCGGCGATGTGGGAGTCGACGATGGAGGCGCGCCGGTCGAGCGCCTGGGCGAGGGCCCGGGGGTCCCGGTCGCGCAGCGGGGCAGGCAGATCCCACCAGCCCCAGCGCGTGTCGTGGGCCTGGGTGAGGGCGAGGTAGAGCCCCCAGTCCTGGACCCAGGGCTGGGCGAGGCGGAAGGCCTGCAGCGCCGCCGGATCCTGGGCGGCGAGGCGTCGGGCGGCCAGGGCCACGCGGGGGGCGTGCCAGCCGGAGAGCGCGCCGAGGTCGACCCGCTCGTCGCCGCCGGGGAGCGCCCCCAGCTCGGCGGCGCTGAGCAGGCCGTCCGCGACCAGGTCTTCGAGGCTGAGCAGGTCGGTGCTGAGCCCCATGGCGCAGGGGCTGTCGTAGGGAGAGAAGGCCCCGCCGGTCGGGCACAGCGGCAGCACCTGCCACAGCGTGCAGCCCGCCGCCTCCAGCCAGTCGAGGAAGGCGCGGGCCCCGGGGCCGAGATCGCCGCTGGGGCCGGCGCCGGGGAGGGAGGTGGGATGGAGCAGGATTCCGGCGCGTCGCATCCGGGCCCTTAGCGCGGCGTGCACGATCCGGCTGGACGCGCTATGCGCCGCGCCCAACCCTTCTGGAGGCTCCCATGGCCAGCTCGTCCCGTCACCGCGCCAAGCTCAAGTCCAAGTTCCGCAAGTCCCGCAACCGCAACTGCGGCTTCATGAAGGTGCGCTCCCCCGGCGGCCGCATGAAGACCCTGAAGAACCACGGCCGCCGCAAGGCCTTCTAGGCCTTCCACCAGCCGGAGGCCGTCCAGCGCGCGCGCGCGGGCGTCTCGACGGCGTGCCAGGTCCGTGGGCCGGGCACGAAGAGGCAGAGGTCGCCCAGCTGGGGCAGCCAGCGCTCCTGGACCTCCAGGCTGCCGTCGGCCTGCGGCCTGCCGAAGGCGATGGCGCCGCCGTCCCGGGCGCGCCAGCCGGCGTTGAGCCCGAGCGCGAAGGTGGCGCGGTAGCGCCCGCCGTCCGGGTGGACGGCGAAGTGGTCGCCAGCCTCCAGCGTCCAGACGTTGAGCAGCAGGTCCTCGGGCAGAGCGACGCCCAGCAGGGCGCCGACGAGGGCGCGCGTGTCCGGCGACAGCAGCAGCTCGCGCAGGCGGGGCAGGCTGGAGGGGCTGGTGCTGCGTCGAGCGTGAACCAGCGCGGTGTCCAGTCGCTCCATGCGGAGCGCCCGGGCCTCCTGCAGCAGGACCTCGCAGAAGGCGGGGGCCAGGAAGCCGCGCAGGATGCTGACGCCTCGGCCGGCGGCCCGCTCCTCGGCGGCACGACGCCAGGCCTCGCCCTCTCTCCAGCGGCTGGCGACGCCGTCGGGCAGGTCCTGAGCGAGGCTCCAGTCGACCTCCTCCACCGCCGGAGCGGGATCGGGGAGGGGAGGGCGGGCCAGCCGGGCGGCGAGCACCTCGGCCCGCAGGCGCTCGGCGAGGGGGCCCTCCAGCAGCAGCCGCTCGGCCAGCCAGGGCTCGCTCAGCGCCGAGGGCGAGTCGAGCGGCAGCCGGTGCAGCCGCTCAAGCAGCGGATCGTAGAGCAGCAGCTCCTCGCCCTGCGCCTGCTGGATGATCTCGGGCCGGAGCTTCACCGGTGGCTCCTCAGAAGGGGAGCACCGACTCGCCGACGACGCGGGCCACGAATTCCTGCACCGAGAGGGAGCCCAGGTCCCCGCCGTCGCGGGAGCGCACCGAGACGGTGCCGTTGTCCTGCTCGGTCTCGCCGATGATGGCCATGTAGGGCACCTTCATGCCGTGGCACATCTTGATCTTGTAGCCGATCTTGTCGTCGCCATCGTCGAAGTGGACCCGCACCCCGGCCGCGCGCAGGGCCGCCGTCAGGGCCTGTCCGTGGGGCAGGCTCTTCTCGCTGACGGTCATCACCCGGACCTGCTCGGGCGCCAGCCAGGTCGGGAAGGCCCCGGCGTAGTGCTCGATCAGGATGGCGATGAAGCGCTCGAAGCTGCCGAAGATGGCCCGGTGGATGACGACCGGGATGTGCGGCAGGTTGTCGGCGCCGACGTAGGAGAGCTCGAAGCGGCGGGGCAGGTTGAAGTCGAGCTGCACCGTGGCGCACTGGTGGCTGCGGCCGAGCGCGTCGTAGACGTCGAAGTCGATCTTCGGGCCGTAGAAGGCGCCGTCGCCCTCGTGCATGCCGAAGGGCTTGCCGCTGGCCTCCAAGGCCTCGCGCAGGGCGGCCTCGGCCTGGTCCCACAGCGCGTCCTCGCCCAGCTTCTCGGCCGGGCGGGTGGCGAGGTTGACCTCGACGCTCATCCCAAAGGCCCCGTAGATCTTGTCGATCAGGCCCAGCAGGGTCCCGACCTCGGCGGAGATCTGGTCCTCGGTGACGAAGAGGTGGCCGTCGTCCTGGGAGAACTGACGCACCCGGGTCAGGCCCGAGAGCGCCCCGGAGAGCTCGTTGCGGTGCAGCACGCCCTGGTCGTGGATGCGCAGGGGCAGCTCGCGGTAGCTGCGCTTGCGGCTGCGGAAGATGAGCATGTGGCTGGGGCAGTTCATCGGCTTGAGGCCGAGGATGCGGCTGTCGTCCTCCTCGTCGGAGCCGCCCTCGGTGTGGTGGCCCTCGGCGAAGTGGAAGAGGTTCTCCTGGTAGTGCTGCCAGTGGCCGCTGGTCTCGAAGAGCTTCTTGTCGAAGATGAGGGGCGTCTTGACGACGTCGTAGCCGTCGCCGGCCAGCAGCTCGCGCATGCGGCTGCCGAGCAGGTTGTAGAGGAACTCGCCCTTGGGCAGCCAGAAGGCCGCGCCCGGGGCCCAGTCGTGGAACATGAAGAGCTCGAGCTGGGTGCCGAGCTTGCGGTGGTCGCGCTTCTTGGCCTCTTCCAGGCGGAAGAGGTGCTGGTCGAGCGCCTCGCGCGTCGGCCAGACGGTGCCGTAGACGCGCTGTAGCTGCGGGTTGGCGGCGTCGCCGAGCCAGTAGGCGCCGGCCAGCTTCATCAGCTTGACGTGCTTGGTGCGGCCGGTGCGGTCGACGTGGGGGCCGCCGCAGAGGTCGACGAACTCGCCGCCGTCCTTGCGCTTGTTGCGGTAGATGCTGACCTTGTCGACGGGCAGGCGGCCGATGTGCTGGACCTTGAAGTCCTGGCCCCGCGCGCCGAACCAGGCGATGGCCTGCTCCTTGCTCCAGTGCTCCTGCTCGAAGGACTGGTTCTCCTTGCAGATCTTCTTCATCTCGACCTCGATGGCTTCGAGGTCGGCCTCGGTCAGGGTCTGACCGGGGATGTCGATGTCGTAGTAGAAGCCGTCCTTGACGGGCGGGCCGAAGGCGAGGCGCACGGTGGGCCAGAGGGTCTGGATGGCCTGGGCCATGACGTGGGCGGTGCTGTGGCGCAGGGCGTAGAGGCGGTACTCCTCGTCGCTGTCGAAGGCGTCGCGGCCTTTCTCGTGCTCTTCTTGCGAAGGGGGAACGGCCTCGGCTTCGGGCTCGTTCTCGGCGTGCTTGTCACACATGGGCTCTCCGGCGATGGATGAGGGCGGCCTATCCAGAAACAGCTCCGACCG
>DDSR01000377.1 GCA_002343455.1 Deltaproteobacteria bacterium UBA2385
CCCCCGTCGCCGCTGCCCCCGTCGGTGCCTCCCCCGTCACTGGAGCCCCCGTCGCTGGCTCCCCCGTCGAGCTCGCCGTCCTTCTGGGTGCCGCCCTGGCAGGCCAGCAGGATCATCAGCAGGGTCATGGTCTCTCCGGGCCTATGGAAGCGGCTCGCTCCGAACATAGAGGCCACGATCGCCAGCCGCCAGCATGACGGAGCTTCCAGGGGGCAGGGCGAGGTGCTCGCGCCCGGCCTCGATGTCGATCATCCGCCCGTCGATCAGGGTGGCGGTGCCGGAGAGGGCCTGGCCGCTGCTGACGACGAGGCGGCCGTCCGGGCTGAGCCGGACCCAGCCCCCCAGGGTGCTGACCCGCTGGCCGGGGATGAGGGGGCCCAGGTTGCGCCACTCGCCGCGCTTCTGCGTCCAGACCTCGGCGGGTGTGGGCCGCTGGGGCTCTTCCGCAGGGGTGGCCTTCAGGGCCTCGGGCGGCAGGCGGCGGGTGACGGTGGACTCGTCGTCGGCGGGGATCAGGAAGGCCGTCAGCCCGTCCCCGGCTTCCTGGGCGCCGGCCTCCTGGGCGCCGGACTCCTGTGCGAGGTTGCGCATCCCCGGCCGGGAGCGCGGCCCCTCCTGGGTCTCCTGCCGCTCGCCCAGGGAGCCCGATGCGGAGCGGGTCGGCTCGGGCAGGGGCATCGTGAAGTCGTCGTCCTCGATCCGGGCGAGGTCGAAGGGCACCTCGTCGACGCCCTCGGCCGGCGGGGGCGGGCCGGCGGCGGTGAAGCGCGCCAGGACCGAGCCGCTGGCCAGATCGACCATGCTCATGGTGAGGGGCTCGTCCCCCAGCGACCAGCTCCCGAGGACCTGGCCGCCTCGCTCGACTCGAAGCACGATGCGTGGCGCCATTCATCCCTCCGGCAGCAGTCCCCGACGTTAGCATGAGCCCGGCGCCGTCTCTTGCGACAGGCTTGTGAACCCGGCGGCCCGCAGGAGCGCAGATGATGGAGTCCGACCGGGCCTGGGAGTCCCTCAAGGCGAGCGTCACCGAGCTGCGCGATCTGCGCGCGGTGGGCGGGCTGCTGCACTGGGACGAGAACGTCTGGATGCCCGCGGGCGGGGCCGCCGCTCGCGGACGCCAGAAGTCGGTGGTCGCCCGGCTGCGGCACCAGCTGCTGGTCGACCCCAAGCTGGGCGAGGCGCTGGCCGCGGTCGGGCAGAGCCAGGACCCCCAGCGGCAGGCCGCGGCGCGCAACCTGGGCCGGGTGCGGGACCGGGCGGTGAAGACGCCAGCCTCGCTGGTGAGCGAGCGGGCGCTGGCCAGCAGCGAGGCCTTCGCCGCCTGGAGGCAGGCGCGGGCGAGCGACGACGCGGCCCTCTTCGCCGGGCCCCTGGCGCGGATGGTCGAGCTGGCCCGCCATGAGTCGGCCTGCATCGGGGTCGGCGTTCACCCCTACGACGCGCTGCTCGACGGCTACGATCCGGGCCTGACCCTGGAGCGGGTGCAAGCGCTCTTCCGGCCCCTGGAGCGAGGGCTGGTCGCGCTGCTCGACGGCATCCGCGGCGCGGCCCCGATCGCGGCGGCCCCGGTGGCGATGTCCACCGCCGATCAGCGCCGGGTCTTCCTGCGGGTCCTGCCCGCCCTGGGCTTCGACCTGGGCCGCGGCCGCCTGGACACCGCGCCCCACCCCTTCTGCATGGGAATGGATCCCGGCGATGTGCGGCTGACCACCCGCTACGACGAGGCCGACCTGATGAGCGGCCTGCTCGGAACCATCCACGAGGGCGGGCACGGCATGTACGAGCAGGGCCTGCCCGGGCACCTGCGGGGCAGCACCGTCGACGAAGCCGCCAGCACCGCGATGCACGAGGCCAACAGCCGCCTGTGGGAGAACCGGGTCGGCCGCAGCCCGCAGTTCCTGGGCTGGCTGGCGGGGGTCGTGGCCGAAGAGACCGGGATCCGCCTGGACCTGCCGGCCCTGGTCGCCTCCTGCAACCGGGTCGAGGCCGGCTTCATCCGGGTCGAGGCCGACGAGGTGACCTACAACCTGCACATCCTGCTGCGCACGCGGATCGAGGCGGCCCTGCTCACCGGCGAGCTCTCGGTGGACGAGCTGCCCGGCGCCTGGGAGGAGCAGAGCCTCGCCCTGCTGGGGGTGCGCCCGCCTCGGCCATCGCTGGGGCACCTGCAGGATGTGCACTGGAGCCAGGGGCTATTCGGGTACTTCCCGAGTTATACGCTTGGGAATCTTTATGCGGCCTCGCTCTTTCGGCGGCTGGAGGAGGACAGACCGACCGTCTGGGAGTGCGTCGCGGTGGGCGACTTCTCGCCGGTGCTGGGCTTCCTGCGGGAGCACATCCACAGCGTGGGCCATCTGTACGACGGCGAGGAGCTGCTGGCGCGGGTCGCGCCGGGTCGGGATCCGGTCGGGGACCTGCTGGACAGCTTGCGGGCCCGTCAGGGTGCGCTGTACGGGGTGGTTCAGGCCGGAAGGGCGTCGGGGGGTTGAGGAGCCTCTTCCGCGCCCTTGGCGACAGCGGCCAGTTGGTCCCGACGACTACTCTCCGAGATCGATGCGGTGTGGATCCTGCCTCGTGTCCCACACCCGGAGCACGTACACGACCTCGCTGACCTCGTCGATCCTGTAGATCACCCGGTACCGGCCTATGACCAAGTGTCGATATCGGCCCAACGATGCCAGGTCCCGCGATTCGACCCCCAGGTAAGGAAGTCCCTCAAGTAGGGCTGCGCCGTCCAGGATGGGCTTCACGACCTTGCGGACGGTGGCCTGTCCGAATTCCTGGAGGTGGTCGAGCAGGCCCTCGACGTCCGCCAAAGCCAGGGCAGTCCACTCAACCCTCATTGACCTTCAGCCCCGCAAGTCGAGACTCAATGCGTGACTCGACCTCTGCCTGGGAGTGCAGGCGTCCAGCGGCGACATCCTCCTCTGCCGCGTGGACGGCCTGAAAGAGCTCCAGCCGGTCTTCCAGCGCGCAGAATCCCTCAAAGGTCTCCAGCGACATGACCACGGCAACTCCACGTCCATGTCGCGTGATCACTACCGGACGGCCGGTCTCTTCAACCTGGCGGACTACTTCTGCCGCGTGGCTCTTCAGGTCTGACAGGGGCTTGAGGTCTTCGCTGAGCTTGAATGCCTTCATGGCACCTCCTTGTCGAAGTATAGCCCAAAGTTCGGTACCATCTATGGGCCCAAGCCCGCCGACACCGGGAAACCTGCAGGCGGCACCGGGTGGTGGGCTCGCTGAGCTGCGAGTTCACGATGTATTACGCCACCACCGACGACTACGGCCCGCAGCGGGCCGACTTCGCCGGCGTCTTCGTCGACGAGACCACCATCGTCGGCGAGGCCTACGTCGAGCTGTGGGAGGACGTCTCCTTCATCGACTGGACCGCCACCTACGACGGCGAGACGCTGTCCAGCACCGTCTCCGGCACGACGCAGTGGTTCGGGGCCCCGTCATTGTGGCCCGTGACCTGGACGACCACCTTCACCGCCAGCCGCTGAACCCCCGCATCCGAGAGCCGCCTCCCTACCCCTAGCCCTCGAGCTCATGCCGCAGGGCGGTCAGCTCGACCTCGAGATTGACGAGCCTCAACGAGGAGAGGGCGAGGTCTTTTCGCTTTGACAATTCCATGACGTGACAAGCCATTGCCAACGGGTTTGGGGGGGGGGCTAAGGTGGAAGCACCGATGGCAATCGCATCGGCGAAACCAGCCCGGTCCCACCCCCACACTCGGAGACGTTCATGAAGTCCCGCAGCCTGCTCATCAAGAACGACCGCTACGACTCCCTGCTCAACGGCGGGTCGCGCCGCTATCGTTTGACGAAGGAGCAGATCCGCGCCCTTGGGCAGGGCGACAAGATCGTCTTCGACGTGCACGTCGTCGCCATCGACGCCAACTGCGAGATCACCTTCACGGTCTTCACGTCGACGATGCCGGACCAGGCTCCTGGCGACAGCGGGCAGGTCGTCAAGCTCAAGATGGACGGCACCGGGAACCGGGACAGCGTGTTGATCATCACCAAGGATCGGAAGTGGATCGAGACCGAGACGCTGCTTCAGGTCGAAGTCGAGCTGGTGATGGACATCAAGCACGCCACGTCGTCGTCCCTTGTCGGGGCCCAGGTGGTCGTGTTTGCCACCATCTACCATTCCTGACATACTGGGGGGGTGATGAGCACGCGCCAGTCCCCGCTCCTCTCGTCGCTTGACGCCGCGACCCAGAAGCCTCAGCCTTGGCAGTCGGTGCGGGTGCGAGGCACGGCCAGCATGCTGCGCCGGCTTCGGATGAACCCGCTGCGCCAGCTCATGGCGCGGGTCGACGAGGCTGAGCGACACGCTTGCGGGCAGGCCACCTGCTGTCCCCAGGGGGAAGAGCCGGCGGACGAGGCGTCCGCGTTGCTTCGGCCGCCCCCGGTGCGCCAGGATCGTGTCGATGCCATGGCCGAGGGCAGCGAGATGTCGGACCGGGGCCGCCGCTGGGTCCGGCTGCCGGGGGGGAAGCCGGTACTCGTGGCGGATATGTGGACGGGCTTCTCCATGGAGCCGGAGTGGACCGGGCGGGAGATCGACCCCGACACCCTCCCGGGGAGCGATGGGGGGGACCAAGCGCCCGTGCAGTTCGCGATCAATTCGGCGCACCTCTTTCATAAGGAAGATGAAGGCGAGGATCGGTACGGCTCCGCTTCACGGATCGTCGAGGACTGCCATGGACTGGGCGTGGGCGTGCTCCGCCAGCCCGGGAAGGCACAGCTCTTCCTGGACTTCCTGCTGGGAGCTGGGCGAGAGGATGGGATCCCTGTCCGCTTCGCGAGCTATGATGCGGTGGCCGGGGAGATAATTGCGGATGAGTCCCAGACCCTAAGAAGGTTGAAGGAGCTGGCCATTCTTCTCCGGGACCGGGGGATGACCGTGTATGTGACCATCCTCACTCTGGGCGGAGGCAGCGCGGCAGCCGATGCTGTGGTCGGGGACGACGTTATTGATGGTGTGGCCGGTAAGATCGGCAGCTCGCCGCGCCTGTTTTGGCATCGGGATTGGCGAGGCAAAGGGCTGAAGGATGACCTGGCTGACGACGCCGCCGCTCCGCTTGAATTCAATCGCCTGGATGAGGAGTGGGACCTGGTGACCATGGATCCAGGCAACCCGTGCAAGCGCCTGGTATACCGCTGGGTGTGCCGGGCGGTGGCCGAGTGGATGGAGAGGAACCGGGACGAACTGGAAGGGGTCATCGCCGGGGTGGAGATTGGAAACGAGCTCGATGTCCGGCATATCTTCACGTCTGGTTCTTCCGGAGATTTGAAGGAGCGAACAGTACCCGAACACTGGGGGCCGCTGTACGCCGAGTGCGCGGTAGAGATGCGGTCGGCATGCGACTGGGTTCCGCTTTGGCTGCCGGGGATCGCCTCGTATAACGATGATGGCGACGTAGCCAGTCGTCGTCCCGGGGACTTCTGGGGCAAGGTCAACTTCGTTGGGGAGCTGCTCGGGGCGATTCAGAAGAGGCTGGACGAGATTGGCGGTGATTGGCTGCTGGCGGACCTGGTGGCGGGAGTGGACCTGCACTGGTACCACAGCGACGCGGGGGCCAGCCGCCGGGCCGTGCTGCTGCCGCTTGAGCTGCAAGCGGTGCGGAAGAAGATCGAGGCCAGTCTTCGTGGTACGCCCTCGGAGGGCCACCAGGTAGAGCTCACGCTGATCGAGGCCGGCAGCAGCATGGTGTGCGATGACCTGGATGCTATACGTGACCGGATAAGTGGCGCGGGCCAATGTGAAGGTGAGGGCTTCTCCTCAAGCCGCGCCCACCTTCGACCCCCGCAGTACACCTCGGCCCGCCGGGGATCGACATGGGTCTCGACAGAGCTACATGCGGTGCAGCTGCTCGAACAGGTCGGCCCACTCGACTGGCAGGCATGGACCATGGCGAGGCAGCTCCTCATGGCACTGGCGGGCGGCGTCCGGGTAGTGGGCACCCACGGTCACATCTCCACCCCGCCCCAGAGCGCCTTCGAAGGCTACGGCATTCGACGCGATCTGGCGAACGTGGCGAAGGCCTCGGACGCCTGGTTGAGGCCAGCGGGGGCGATGCTCAGCCGACTGTCGGATGTTTTCGGAGGGCTGACGGGAGAGGTCGAGCTGCTTCACCCCACGGTGCTGGACTCCGACCGGCCCTCTTTCGACCGGCAGCGCGTCGGAGAGGCCCTGGCCGGCGGCAGCTACCCCGTAGAGAATTTTGCCTGTGTACTTGGTTTCCGGGGTCTGTACGATTGGACGCGCAGCCGTTCTGGGCTCTTGCGGTTGGGCGGATACGGCACCGTGCTCTTCCTGGACAGTGTCCCAGGGGCAAACGAGCCTGGCGACCCGACCCCGGGGGCCATGGTGGTGCGCTTGCTGATGACTGGGGAGCCGACCGTCTGGCGGGTATATTTAGACCGAAGTTCCAGCATCTAT
>DDSR01000269.1 GCA_002343455.1 Deltaproteobacteria bacterium UBA2385
TCGTCCAGGCCGGCATCGCCGAGGTCCTGCTGGGTCTCGCGCCGATCGACCAGGTCCTGCACCCCACGGCCATCGACGGCCTGCACCTCGCCCCGGCCTCCCCTGCCCTGATCGGGCTGGAGGTCGAGCTGGTCGAGACCGCGCAGCGCGAGAACCGCCTGAAGACGGCCCTGCAGCAGGTCCAGGACGACTACGACATCGTCCTGTTGGACTGCCCGCCGGCGCTCAACCTGTTGACGGTCAACGCCCTGACGGCGGCGACCGGGGTGCTCATCCCGCTGCAGGCCGAGTACTACGCGATGGAGGGCCTCTCCGAGCTGCTGCGCAGCATCTCCGCGGTGCGCAAGGGCCTCAACCCGGGGCTGGAGCGCACCGGGATCGTCCTGACCATGGTCGACCCGCGCACCAACCTCTCGACCGACGTCGCCACCCAGGCCCGACAGGTCTTCGGGGGCGAGGTCTTCGAGACCGTCATCCCCCGCAATGTGCGCCTGGGCGAGGCCCCCAGCTTCGGCCAGCCGATCCACATCTACGCGCCCAGCAGCAGCGGGGCCCAGGCCTACCACGAGCTCGCCGACGAGGTCCTGGTCCGCTCCGGCCTGCGCGCCGCCCCCGTCGCCAAGCCCCGCAAGGCCAGCCGGAGGGCCTCATGAACCGCGGCACGGCCCTCGGCCGCGGGCTCTCCGCCCTGATCCCCTCCGACATCCTGGGCGTGCCCTCTGACGGCACCACCCGCGGGGCCCTGCGGATGATCCCGCTGGACCGCATCGCCGCCAACCCCGAGCAGCCCCGCATCGTCTTCAAGGGCGCGGCGCTGGAAGAGCTCGCCGAGAGCATCCGCGAGCACGGCATCCTGACCCCCCTGCTGGTCCGCCGCATCGAGAACGGCAGCTACGTGCTGATCGCCGGGGAGCGCCGGCTGCGCGCCTCGGGGCTGGCCGGGATGGTCGAGGTGCCCTGCTGGGTGCGCGAGGACGTCGGCTCCCGCGAGCAGCTCGAGCTGGCCCTGGTCGAGAACATCCAGCGCGAGGACCTCGACCCGATCGAGACCGCCGAGTCCTACCGGCGGCTGTGCGAGGAGTTCGGCCTGACCCAGGAGGCCGTCGCCCGTCGGGTCGGCAAGGACCGCGCCACGGTCGCCAACGCCATCCGCCTGCTGCGGCTGCCCGACTTCGCCCTGGCCGAGCTGCGGGTCGGCCGCATCAGCGCCGGCCACGCCAAGGCCCTGCTGGGTCTGCCCGACGACGACCTCCTGCGCACGGTCCTGCGCGAGGTGATCAAGGACGACCTCTCGGTGCGAGCCACCGAGCAGCGGGTCAAGGCCGTGCTGGCCCCCCGCCGCCGCGCGCCGGCCCCCCAGGCGCCGCGCTTCCCGCACCTGGAGGAGCGCATCTGCCGCACCCTGGGATCCCGGGTCAAGATCGAGTCCAAGCCCCGCGGCGGCAAGGGCCGCATCGTGATCGAGTACTTCGACGAGGACGAGCTCGACCGCCTCGTCAAGCGGCTGGGAGCGGCCTGATGCCCTCGGGCACGCGCCCGGTCCTGGCCGCCGTGCTCGGCCCGGGCACGCGCTACGAGGGCGACATGGTCTTCGAGGGCCGGGTGCGCATCGACGGGCACTACGTCGGCCGGGCCTACAGCGAGGACTGGCTCGAGCTGGGGCCGGCCGGCCTGATCGAGGGCTCCGCCGACGTCGCCAACGCCGTCATCGCCGGGCGGGTCGAGGGCGATCTGCGGGTCCGCGAGCGCCTGACCCTGGACAGCACGGCCCGGGTGCGCGGGCGCATCGACGCGGGCACGCTGGACGTCCGGCCCGGCGCCACCATCGACGGCACCATCCTGGTCCGGGGCAAGGAACATGCCTGAGACCCCCTTCCTGCTGCTGGTCGCCGGTGGCACGGCCAGCGGCAAGACCTCGCTGGTGCGCACCGTCGCCGAGCGGCACCCCGACTGCCTGCTCCTCTCGCACGACCGCTACTACCTGGACGTCGAGGACCCCCTCACCCACGACTACGACCACCCCGACGCGCTGGACACCGCCCGGCTCGTCGCCGACCTCGCCCTGCTGCGCGCCGGCCGCGAGGCCGAGCTGCCGGTCTACGACTTCCCGACCCACCGCCGCCAGCCCTGGGGCGAGCGGGTCCAGCCGCGCGGCCTGATCCTGGTCGAGGGCATCTTCGCCCTGCACGACCCCCGGCTGCGGGCGATGGCCGATCTGCGGGTCTTCGTGCAGGCCGACGACGATCTGCGGCTGGCCCGCCGCCTGCAGCGCGACATCGTCGAGCGCGGCCGCGACCCCGGCCATGTGCTGCGGCAATACCTGGGCACCGTGCGCCCCGGTCATCTGCGCTTCGTCGCCCCCAGCCGCTTCCACGCCGACCTCGTCCTGGACGGCGAGGCCCCGCTCGACGTGCTCGCCGCCGGTCTGGAGGCGATGATCGGAGCCCGAGGCGGCCCCAAAGGCTGAGCGCTCAGGGCGCCGCGGCGGCCTTGGCGGCCTCTCGCTCGGCCAGGGCCTTGGCCTTGGCCTCCTCCGCCGTCATCCCGGGGCTGACCGCGACCTTGAAGGTCCAGACCGCCGTGCCGCCGTCGCCGTCGTCGGCCGTCACGCTGACCTCGTAGTCGCCGCCCTTCTCGGTCTCCGAGCCCTGGTAGGAGATCCGACCCAGGCGCGGGTCGATGCTCATCCCCGCGGGGGCGCCCTCGATCCGGTAGCGGATCTCGTCGCCGTCGAAGTCCTCGGCCTTGACCACCGTGCCGTCGATGCTGGAGGCGAGGCGCGGATCGCCGACGAACTCCGGCGCCGAGTTGAGGATGGTCAGCTCGCCCGAGCGCTGCTCGACCTCGTTGTCGCCGTCGTTGGCGACGACCTTGACGGCCACCCGGTCACCCTTCTTGATGTGCTTGCGCTCCAGCGAGGAGCCCGCCAGGTCCGGGCGCTCCTGCCCGTTGAGGATCCAGGTGTAGCGCACCTGCACATCCTGGTTGTCGCGGTCGACCACCGCCGAGCGGGCCAGCAGATCGTCGCGGGCGCTGGCCTTGCGCGGCTGGATGTCCACCTCGGTGATGCTGGCGGGGCTGTTGGAGGGGCGCACGTCGACCGCGCCGCCCGGCGGGATCAGCGACATCTCCTCGCTGGGAGGCGTGACCCCGGGGGGAGGAGGAGGCGGAGTGGGCTCGTAGTCGAGGCAGCCGCTCAGGGTGAGGAGCAGGCCGAGGGAGAGGCAGGAAGGGAGTGACAACGGACCTCCGAAGGTGCGCGGGGCCTGTCCACCAGACCCCTTGCCTGCACCCCGACATCAGTGTACCGGTAGGTAGCCCTGCGGAGGGAGAGATGCTCCCAGCATCTGATGAGTCGCCCCGCATGTTCCACAGTGACCTGCTCGACTTCTTCTCGCGCACGCCATGGTGGACCGTCCCCTTGCTCTGGCTGCCCGGGTCCAGCGCCTTCTTCGGCGTCGGCCTCGCCCGGGGCCTCGGCCTGCTCCACTCGACGCTGGCCCTGGCCGCCGGCCTGCTCCTGTGGACCCTGACCGAGTACAGCCTCCATCGCAGCGTCTTCCACTGGATCCCCTCAGCGCCCTGGGGCGAGCGCTTCCACTTCCTCGTCCACGGCGTCCACCACCAGTGGCACTGGGACCGCTTCCGGCTCGTCATGCCGCCCGCGGTCAGCCTCGGCCTCTGCGTCGTCTTCGGCCTGCTCTTCCGGCTCGTCTTCGGCCCCGTCTGGATGTGGCCCACCTTCGCCGGCTTCGTGCTCGGCTACTGCATCTACGACTGCACCCACTTCGCCCTGCACCACCTCAAGCGGGACTGGCGCTGGTTCCTGCGGCTGCGGGCCCACCACATGAGCCACCACCACAACCCCCGCTACAAGGAGCTGCGCTTCGGGGTCAGCACCACCCTCTGGGACCGCGTCTTCGGCACGATGGAGCCGCGCTGAGCGCTCAGCCCAGCAGCAGGCCCAGCACCCCCTCGGGATCGTCGGCGTGGACCCAGTGCCCGGCGTCCTGCAGGGTGTGGAAGCCGATGGTGCCCTCTGCCGCCAGCTCCCTCAGCCGCCTCAGCTCGGCCTCCGTCCAGCGCGGGTTCCGGCCGGCGCGCACCAGGTCGATGCGCAGGCCGGCGGGAGGGTGCTCGATCACCTCCCACAGGTCGGCGCGGAAGTAGTCGGCGATCATCTCGCGGCAGGCGTCCAGGTCGAAGCGCCAGCCGTAGCCCTGGCCCTCGCGCTTCAGGTTGGTGGTCATCCACAGCGCCAGGCTGCGCGAGAAGCCCTGGGCCATCAGCGTGGCCGAGAGCTGCTCGCGCGAGGCCATCGGCAGGGGGATCGCCTGCAGCGCCTGCATCACGGCCACCACCTCGGCGTCCTGCTCGGGCTGGCCGGCCCAGGGCGCGGGCGAGGCGTCCAGCACCCACAGCTGCGAGATCCCCCCCGGCCCGGTCGCGCCCAGGGCGCGGGCCTGCTCGGCCAGGGTCAGGGCCACCTTGCCGCCGAAGGAGTGCCCGACCAGCATCCGGGGCGGCCCCGAGCGCTGCCCGGCCAGGGTCCAGAGGTCGTCCGCGCAGGCCGCCAGGTCGTGAGGCGGCCTGGCCCCCACCGAGTCGCCGTGGTTGCGCAGGTCCACCAGGACGGCCTTCCAGCGAGGGTCCCGCTCGCAGAGCTTCAGCGCCATGCCGCGCCAGTTGTTGCCGCTGCCCAGGATCCCGTGCAGGAACCAGACCTCCCAGGGCGCCTGGGGATCGCCGAGCTCCTTGAAGGCGGGGATCATGCGGCCCGGCTCCGCATCGCGTCGAGCGCGTCCAGCAGCACCTCGGGGCCGGCGCCCGCCAGGAAGGCCCGCTCCGAGAGGTGGCGGCGCCAGGCCCGCGCCCCCGGCAGGCCCGTGAAGAGGCCGCTGAGGTGCCGGGCCAGCAAGCCCAGCCGCTCGCCTCGCTCCCGCATCGCCTGGACCTGGGGCAGCAGCCGCTCGACCAGGTCGACCCGGTCCCGGGCCAGGTCCGATCCCTCTCCCCCAAAGAAGCGCGCGTCGGCCTCGCGCAGCACCCAGGGGTCGTCGATCACCGCCCGGCCGATCATCACCCCGTCGACGTGGGCGAGCTGGCGCCCGGCCTCGTCCAGGTCCCGCACCCCGCCGTTGAGCTCGATGGCCAGCCCGGGGCGCTCGGCCTTCAGGCGCCAGACATCCTGGTAGCGCAGGGGGGGGACGGTGCGGTTCTCGGCCGGGGAGAGGCCCGAGAGCCAGGCCTTGCGGGCGTGCACGGTGAAGCGGTCGGCCCCGGCGGCGGCGACGGTGTCGACGAAGCCGAGCATGTCCTCGTAGCGGTCCAGCTCGTCCACGCCGATGCGGTGCTTGACCGTGACGGGCAGCTCGACCGCCCCGCGCATGGCCTCGACGCAGCGCGCCACCTGCGCGGGCCGCCGCATCAGCACCGCCCCGAAGCAGCCGCTCTGGACCCGATCGCTGGGGCAGCCGACGTTGAGGTTGATCTCGTCGTAGCCCATCCCCGCGGCGATCCGGGCGCACTCCGCCAGGGCCTGCGGATCGTCTCCCCCCAGCTGCAGGGCCAGGGGGCGCTCGACCGGATCGAAGGCCAGCAGCCGGCCGCGGTCCCCGCGCAGGACCGCGTGGGAGGTGATCATCTCGGTGTACAGCAGGGTGTGCCGGGTGATCTGCCGCAGCATCCGGCGCAGGTGCCGGTCGGTGTGGTCCATCATCGGCGCGACCGACAGCGGCGGGCAGGCGGCGCGGCTCACCGGCTCACCCCCTGGAGATCGCTGTGGCTGGGGTCGAAGGTCGAGAACACCTGCTGCGCCCGCGGGCCGAAGGCGTCGGGGCCCCAGGGTGGCGTCGACAGCGTCTCGACATCGGGCTGTTCGCGCACCACCCGGGCCATGACCTGCTCCAGCTCGACGACGTTGCCCGGCCACTCGTGCAAGGCCAGCAGCAGGGCCAGCAGCCGATCCAAGGCCAGCTTCCGCCCGGAGTGGCGGCTGGCGAGGTGGCGAGCCAGCGGCAGGATGTCCATCCTGCGCTCGCGCAGAGGCGGGAGCTCCAGCGTGCGCTCGCTCAGCCTGCGGGCCAGCTCGGGCAGGAGCAGGCCATCGCGGGCACAGAGCTCGGGCGGGCGTGAGGCGGTGAAGGCCAGCCGCAGGCGCAAGGGCCGGACCGCGGCGTCGACCGGCCGCAGCAGCCCGTCGTCCAGGAAGCGCGCCAGCTCGAGCTGCACCGCGCGCGGCGCGGCGTCGATGTGGGGCAGCAGCAGCATCCCGCCCTCGGCCCGGGCCAGCGCCCCCTCCGGCCGACGGTCCGAGGCGTGGCCGTGCAGGGCCGAGGGCGCCGCCTCGTCCGGCAGCGCCGCGGTCGAGAGCTGCACCAGCGGGCCGGTCGGCGCGACCCGGTTGTGCAGGGCGCGCACGGCCGTGGTCCGCCCGGTGCCCCCCTCGCCGACCAGCAGGATCGGGCCCTCGTCCGCGCCCCGGGCGATCAGCTCCCCGCGCAGCGCCGACAGCGCCGGGCTCTCGCCGACCAGGGGCGGCAGCGCCGGCACCTCGTCCGCGGGCGTGCGCCACCCTTGCAACAGCACGCCGCCCATGCCGATGACGGCCCCCTCGTTGACCCGCACGCGCCGGATCGGGTGCCCGTCGACCAGCGTCCCGTTGCGGCTGCCGATGTCCTCCAGGCGGAGCTCCTCGCCCTTGACCAGCACCCGGCAGTGCCGCCGCGAGATGCGCGCGTCGAGCAGGGCGTCCACCCCGAAGGCGCTGCACCCCCTCCCCAGCAGGAGGCCGTCCCCCACCCCCAGGCGCACCCTTCGGCCGATCCGCGAGGGATCCGGGTGATGGACGATCACGAGCACCCAGACGTCGGCCATGCTCCGGACGGTAACCGCTCGCCCCCCTGACCGGAGGCTCAGCCTTCCGGGGTCGGGTCCGGCGGCGGGGGAGGCAGCCGGCGCAGCAGCCAGACCAGCGACTGGCTGGGTCCGGCGACGGTGTAGGGATCGGCCTCGAAGCGCCAGGCGATCTCGAAGAAGCGCCCCGGATCCCGCTCCGCGTAGGTGAAGGGGGCGTCGTAGGGGAAGAGGTAGAGCCACTGCAGGCCCTCGCGGTCCATCCAGTCCGCTACCCGGGCCGGGTCGGTCCAGAGGTCCGGGCGCTGCTCCGCCGACCTCGTGATGCGGTGGTTGTTCAGCCCGATCACATCGAGCACCGGCAGCCCCGAGGAGTAGCGGATCCGCCCGGCATCGACCGAGCCGACCCGCTCGCCGGCCGCGCCGTTTCGAGCCAGGAAGAGGGCCGCGCCGCCCTGCATCTCCTCGATGTTCTGGCAGTTCCAGGCGTACAGCGCCCGCCGCCGGCCAAGCTCGGGCAGGTCGGACACCAGGACGACCGCCAGCGCCAGCCAGGCCAGCAGGCCCAGCCGGTGTTGCGCCGCCCGGGCCAGCCCCAGGCCGACCCCGACCATCAGGATCGGCTCGACCGGGAGGAAGTAGCGCAAGAAGTAGTAGTACTGGTCGTCGACCCCGATCGAGCGGCCCACCGCCACCGCCGCCAGCCAGAGGGGCCCCGCCAGCAGCAGCCCCAGGCGGCGCGCCCCCGCCAGCGCCGCGATGCCCAGGGCGAGCAGCCCGACCCCCGAGCCGAAGACCGGCCAGGCGCTGCGCAGGATCTGCGCGGCCGTCCCCAGGCCCCCCGCGTCCAGGCCGCCCTGCTTGACGTAGAAGGTCGCCGGCAGCGGCAGGCCCGTGACGGCCAGGTTGAAGCCCACCCAGGCCAGCCCAAGCAGCAGGGGAGGCAGCAGCAGGCGCGCCACTCCGCGGGCTCCCAGGCCCAGGGCCAGCAAGGGAGCCAGCAGCGCGGCCTCGGGTCGGCTCAGGACGGCCAGGGCCAGGGCCAGCCCGGCGGCCAGCGGGCGATCCTGCTCACGGGCCAGGAAGGCCGCCAGGATCAGGCTGCCGCAGAGGCCGACCTCCATCCCCGAGACCGAGGCGAAGGCCCAGGTCGGCGAGAAGGCCAGCAGGCTGGCGGCGGCGAGGCCCGCGGCGGCCCCCCCCAGGCGCTCCCCCAGCCGGGCGGCGAGCAGGGTGGCCGGCAAGGTGCAGGCCAGCGTGAGCAGCTTGAGCGCCAGCCCCACCGGCACGCCCAGGCGCGAGATCGCCACGGCCACCGCCGCGACCAGCGCCTGCAGCGGGCTGGTGAAGCCCGTCTCCACCTGCCCCGGGTTGTACTCGGGCAGCCCGCTCTCCAGCAGGCCCCGCCCGTAGACCAGGTGGATCCAGGCGTCGTCCAGCGGCAGCCCCCACAGGGCCGCCGCGGTCCCCGGCAGGCGGTTGCCCAGGAACCAGGCCGCGAGCCCGATCTGAACCCCCACCAGCGCGGCGAGCAGCAGCCCCGGGGCCCGAGGAGGGAGCCCCCTCACGACTCGCCGGACAGCAGGTGGCGCTGCAGCTTGCCCAGCGCGTTGCGGGGCAGGCTGTGCACCATCCGGTACTCGACCGGGCGCTTGTAGGGGCTCAGGCGCTCTTCCGCGCGGTCCTTCAGGCGGGCCATCAGCTCGGCGGAGCTGTCCTCGGGCCAGGGCACCACGGCGGCACAGACCCGCTCGCCCTTGTCGGCGTCCGGGCGCCCGTAGACGGCGACCTCGTCGACCCCCTCGACCTCGGCCAGCACCGCCTCGACCTCGGCCGGGTAGACGTTGAAGCCGCCGCTGATGATCAGCTCGCGGGCGCGCCCGACCAGGCGGATCCGGCCTCCGTCCTCGAACAGGGCCAGGTCCCCGGTGTGCATCCAGCCCCCGACCAGGGCCTGGGCGCTGGCCTCGGGCTGACCCAGGTAGCCCTGGAAGACGCTGGGGCCGCGGATCCACAGCTCGCCGACCTCGCCCGGAGCGCAGTCCCGCCCCTCCTCCGCGACGATGCGCGCCTGCACCCCCGGCAGCGGCAGGCCCACCGAGCCCGGCCGGCGCTCGCCCTCGTAGGGGTTGGAGAGCACGATGCCGACCTCGGTCATGCCGTAGCGCTCCAGGATGCGGTGGCCGAAGCGCCCCTGGAAGGCCCGGTGGGCCTCGGCCGAGAGGGGGGCCGAGCCGCTGGTGAAGAGCCGCACCCGCGAGAGGTCCGGGCGCACCTCCTCGGGCAGGGCCAGGAGCCGCTGGTAGTGGGTCGGCACCCCCATGAAGACCGAGCAGCCCAGGCGCTCCAGCAGCCGCAGCGCCTCTTCCGGCTCGAAGCGGTCCATCCAGGTCGTGCGGGCTCCGGCCCACAGGGCGCCGTGCTGGGCGACCACCAGCCCGTGCACATGAAAGAGCGGCAGGACGTGCAGCAGGTGGTCCTGGGGGCTCCAGCGCCAGGCCTCGTGCAGGGCCTCGATGCTGGCCCGCAGGTTGCCGTGGCTGATCATCGCCCCCTTGGGCCGGCCGGTCGTGCCCGAGGTGTAGAGCAGGCAGGCCAGCGCGGTGTCCCCCGGCTCTGCCGGCGAGGACCCACCCTGCTCTGCCGGCCAGGAGAGCGGGGGGGAGAGGGCGAGGCGCTGCCGCAGGCGGTCGAGGCCGAGCACCCGCAGGCTGCGCCCTTCGCCCGGCGGGGGGAGCGAGGAGGGATCCGCCAGCACCACCATCCGGGCGTCGGAGTCGCGCAGCAGCCAGTCCAGCTCGGCCGGCGGGGCCCGGTCGTGCACCGGCAGGGTCACCACCCCGATCGCCAGGGCCCCCAGGTGCAGCTCCAGCAGCTCCGGGCAGCGGGGGAGCTGCACGGCCAGCACCTCGCCCGGCTGGAGCCCGTGGGCGATCAGCAGCCGGGCGGCCCGCAAGGCGCGCTCGCGCAGATCGCCGAAGCTGCGCTGGCCGGCCGGGCTGACCAGGGCGAGGCGCTCCAGCCCGAGCGGCTCCCAGCGACGACAGAGTTCGTGAAAGAGGCCCATCAGGAAAAGCCCTCAGAAGAAGCCCTCAGAAGAAGTCCGCCACCAGCTCGCGCATGGAGGCCTGCATATCGGGGTCGTCGGTCAGGGTGCGGGTGAAGGCGGCGTCGCAGGCGTCGCGGGGGGGGCTGCCCAGGGAGATGAGCCGGGCGGCGTGGACCAGCAGGCGGGTGCTGACGCCCTCCTCCAGGCCCCGATCGGTCAGGTTGCGGACCTTCTGCCCCAGCTTGACCAGCTTGCGGGCGATCTCCTCGTCCACGCCGGCCTCGTCGGCCACGATGCGCCGCTCCAGCTCGGCCGGCGGGTAGCCGAAGTCCAGGCTGACGAAGCGCTGCCGGGTGCTCTGCTTGAGCTCCTTCAGCACCGACTGGTAGCCGGGGTTGTAGCTGACCACCAGCATGAAGTCCGCGGGCGCCCGCAGCACCTGGGCCAGCTTGTCCAGGGTCAGGACCCGCCGATGGTCGGTCAGCGGGTGGATGACCACCATCGTGTCCTTGCGCGCCTCGACCACCTCGTCCAGGTACAGGATCGCCCCGTGGCGCACCGCCGCGGTCATCGGCCCGTCGACCCAGACCGCCTCGTCCCCCTGGATCAGGTAGCGCCCGACCAGGTCGCTGGCCGTCAGGTCCTCGTGGCAGGCCACCGTCACCAGCGGGCGTCCCAGCTGGTGCGCCATCCAGGCCACGAAGCGCGTCTTGCCGCAGCCGGTCGGGCCCTTCAGGATGACGGGGATGTTGGCCTTCCAGGCGTTGGTGAAGACCTGCGCCTCGCTGCCCACGGGCAGGTAGTAGGGCTCCTCCTCGATCAGGAAGTCGTCGACGGGCGGGGTGAGGACGCGCATGGGAGCTCTCCGCGAGCGAGGCCAGGGGCCGGCGGATCCCGACACCGGGCGGATGCTAACCGCGGCGACCCCGAGGGGGGGCAGCGTGCATTAGAGTCGCTGCATGAGCCGCGCCGACGACCTCAACGCCACCCTCCGCCGCGTACACCCGGCGGCCGCCCTCAACCTCTCGACCGCCGGGGAGGGCCTCTTCTACCCGCAGGGGATCCCCACCCAGTCGGCCGAGGCCCGCGGCTGCGCCATCGACGCCACCATCGGGCAGGTCACCGACGGACACGGCCACGCCCTGGCCCTGCCCGCCATCGCCGAGGCCATCGCCGCGCTGGACTTCGACCAGGCCACCCTCTACGCCCCCCAGGGCGGGCGGCCGGACCTGCGCCAGGCCTGGCGGGCCCACATCCAGGCCGACGCGCCCGCGGGCCCCGGCCCCCTGACCCTGCCGGTCGCCACCAGCGGCCTGACCCACGGCCTCTGCCTGGTGGCCACCCTCTTCGCCCGACCCGGCGGCACGCTGCTCCTCCCCGATCCCTGCTGGGGCAACTACGTCGCCACCTTCCAGCGCGTCTTCGGCGCCCGGCCGCGCACCTGGCGCCTGCTCCGCGAGCGCCCCGAGCCCGGCCAGGCCCTGGACCTGGACGCCTTCCGCGCCGCGCTGGCCGCGCTGACCGAGCCCAGCACCCTGCTGCTCAACTTCCCCAGCAACCCGCTCGGCTACAGCCCCACCCCGGACGAAGCCGCCGCTGTGGTCCAGGCCGTCGACGGCAGCCCCGTGCCCCTGGTGGTCGTCTGCGACGACGCCTACCAGGGCATGGTCTGGGAGCCCAGCGCCCGCCGGACCAGCCTCTTCCACGATCTCTCCCGCCTGGACCCCGCCCGGGTCCTGGCCGTCAAGGTCGACGGCGCCACCAAGGAGCTCTTCTACTTCGGCGGCCGGGTCGGCTTCATCAGCTTCGGCGCCGAGGGCGAGGCCGCCGTCGTGCTCGAGGACAAGGCCCGCGCCGCCGCCCGCGCGACGATCTCCTCGGTCAGCGCCACCTCCCAGGCCGTGCTGGCCCGCGCCCTCGCCTCGCCCGACCTCGCCGCCCAGCAGCAGGCGGTGCGCGAGCGCCTCGCCGGGCGCTACCGGGCGCTGAAGGACGAGCTGCACCGGGCCGGCCTCCCCAGCCTGCCCTTCAACAGCGGCATGTTCGCCATGGTGCCCGTGCCGGGCGACCCCGAGGGCCTCCGCAAGCAGCTCCTGACCGAGGGCGTCGGCGTCGTCTCGCTCCCCGAGTCGCGGGCCCTGCGCCTCTCCTACGGCAGCGTCTCGCGGGCCGAGATCCCCGGCCTCGTGCGGGCCATCGCGCGCCACCTTGGCTGAGGCGCCCCCCGCAGCTCCGCGCGCCGGGCTCCTGCTCGTCCTGCTGCTCAGTGGCTGCATCGACCACCTGCTGGAGGCCCCCTACATCCTGGCGACCGGCGTGGGGCCCGAGCCGCTGGCCATGTCCCTGACCCCCCGCCACAGCCTGCTGGTCGGCGGCCTCGGGGGCCTGCGAGAGGTCGACGGCAGCGGCGCGGTGCAGATCCTGCGCAGCGGAGAGGCCCGCGCCGTGGCCTCCCACCTGGGCTGGCTGGCCTTCGCCGACGCCCAGGGCGTGCTCTTCCAGCTCGACAGCGGGGCCGAGCTGCGGGTCCCCCTGCCGGAGGTGCGCGCCCTGCAGGCCTGGTGCGACGCCTCCCTGCTGGCGCTCAGCCCCACCGGGATCTGGCTGCTGCGACCCGACGGCAGCCCGCCGCGCCTGTGGGCCGCCGCCCTGCCTGGGTCCGTCGACATCACCCTCAGCCCGGGCCCCCCCTGCGAGGCGGTCCTCCAGCTCAGCCCCGACGCCCTCCACCGCAGCGACCCGCAGGGCAGCCAGCCGCTGGCCAGCGCGCTGGAGGGCGCCCGCGCCGTGGCCACCGATCGCCTCGGCCGGGCCTGGGTGTTGCACGGGCAGCCCCTGGTCCTGGCGCAGATCGAGGCCGGCCAGGCCCGCACCATCGCCCGCCATGTCGGCGACGCGCGCGACCTCAGCTTCGGCAACGGCGGCCTGCTGCACTCCGACTCAGCCTGGCTGCTGATCGGCGACGGCCGCGTCGACTACCTCCCCGTCGCGATGCCGCCCTCCCTGGGGGAATGACTGGCCCCCGGGCGCGCCGCCCGCTACCATGGCCCACTCTCGTTCGTCCGGATGCCGCGATGCCCGTGCCTGCCCTCGCCCTCAGCCTCGGCTTCGCCCTGGCCCTCCTCCTCTCGGCCTGCGAGATCGCCCCCTCGCACGTCACCAGCGCCGATATCGACGACGCCCTCGCCCGCAAGCACTACAAGACGATGTGCGTGGGCGTGAAGATGAAGGACGACGACACCCGGCGCTACGCCACCGAGCGCCTGCTGGCCCTGGCCGACTTCGACCCGGTCGACCCCGCCGGCGTCGAGGCCGGCCGCGCCTGCATCTGCGATGCGGTCATCGATCCCCAGGGCCGCATCGACCTCGCCATCGCCGAGGGGATGAAGGGCAACAAGCGGGACGACGTCGTCGGGTGCCTGGCCACGGCGCTGGAGAACCCCCAGGTCGAGAAGCGCGCCGAGGGCGTCGTCGCCCTCTCCAACACCGCCGCCCAGGTCGCCCGGGACGCGCTGGCCGGCATGGCCAAGGCCGACCCGGACCTGACCGTGCGCAAGCGCGCCATCGCCACCATCTCCGGCGACCAGGCCTACCAGGAGACCCTGCTGGCCCTCACCGCCGACCCCGACGCCGAGATCCGCACGGCGGCGACCGAGGGCCTGCTCAAGCTGAAGGACCCGGTCGTCCTCACGACGCTCGGCCGCCTCGCCAAGGAGGACCCGGCGGGCGAGGTCCGGGGCGCCGCCCTGGGCGTGCTCAAGGTCGCCAACGCCGAGGGCATCGACGGGATGCTCTGCGAGGCGATGATGAAGGACGAGAGCCCGGCCGTGCGCCGCAGCGCCGTCATGGCCTTCCGCGGCACCAAGCGGGACGAGGCCATCGCCTGCCTGCGCACCCGCACGCTGACCAAGGAGGACGACTCCGGCGTGCGCGAGGCGCTGATGACCACGCTGAAGTCCTCGCCCAACCAGAAGGCCGCCGACGTCCTCTGCGAGGCCATCCCCTTCTGGATGCGCAGCTACGTCATCGACGATCTGCCCGACAAGATCCCCGGAACCGACATCGCCAAGGCCCAGAACGACCGCGACTGGGACAACAGCTACAAGTGCATGGAGCGCGCGGTCCGCAGCAGCTCCGGCTATTCCTGCTATGCGCGCATGTACACCGCCTACTGGTTCGAGCAGGTCGGCGGCAGCGCCCACATCCCGAAGTGTCCCAAGTACGAGGACTGAACCGTCCACAGGAGCGAAGCATGGGTTCCCTGGTTGAAGTCATCAAGGTCGACGCCAAGCGTCGGCAGGTCGTGGACGACTGCGTCCTGCTGATCGAGGCCGAGGTCGACAGCAAGTCCGGCTTCTCGGGCGCGGGCATCAAGCTCGGCTACAAGACGGTCAAGGGCCTCAAGCCGGGCTTCATCGGCATGGCCATGAACCACCTGCTGGACGACTTCGCCGCCAAGATCGACCCCTACTGGCTGGACTGCCAGGCGCAGGGCAAGGACGCGCGCAGCTTCTTCGCCGGCAAGAAGGTCGAGATCGCCAACGCCCTGCTGGGCATCACCGACGCGCGGGCCCAGCGCAGCAGCCACAAGGTGCTGGTCGGCACCTACCAGAAGCTGCGCCCGATGGCGATCGACCACGTCGGGGTCGCCATGCCCCGCCTCGCCGACCTCATCACCAAGCACGCCAGCTAGGAGCGCCCCCATGAACCTCCTCCTCCTCGCCCTGCTCGCTTGCGGCGACAAAGACGACACCGGCACCGACGGCGGCACCGACGGCGGCTCCGACGGCGGCGCCGACGGGGGCGCCGATGGCGGCTCTGACGGCGGCACAGCAGCCGACCAGGGCATGTTCTCCGGGCGGGTGGTCAACCCCGACGGCAGCGGGGCCACGGTCCAGATGCGGCTCTGCGCCGAGCTCTGCCGCTCGATCACCACCGACGCCCAGGGCTACTTCGAGTACACCCAGGTCGAGGCCGACCACTACGTCTACGAGGCCGTCTACCTCGCCGACCAGAACGGCTACTCCATGCCCCTGGATGTCATCACCATCGCCCAGGACCAGCAGATCGCCCTGGACCAGGACATGGTCCTCTACCCCTTCGAGACGAGCGACGAGGTTGGCGACGAGCCCGTCATGCTCAACCTGGATGGCGGCCTCACGGTGATGGCCGATCCCAGCACCATGACCGCCTCCGAGGCCAACTCGCCCTACCTGCCCGAGGGCGAGCCCGACTACGTCGCCAGCGTGCGGGTGCAGCCCGACGCCCTGGGCCTGCGCCTGGAGGAGGTCGAGGGCACCGTCCTGGCCGCCTGGCATATGGGCCGGGTCAGCGTCAGCCTCAGCCCGCCCTGGGGCTTCCAGCTCGACGACACCCTGGGCCTGACCGAGGGCGACAGCGTCGAGATCATCGCCTCCAGCTACGATCTCAAGGAGTGGACCTCGGGCGGGACCGCCACCGTCGTCGACGGCATGCTGGTCAGCGACGACGGGTCGGGGATCCCCATCCTCAGCACCGTCCTGCTGGTCGCGGCGCCCTGAGCCGGAGCCCTCTCAGTCCTCGAAGCTGCGCCAGCCGGGGAAGTCGACGCTGTAGTCGTTGTCGACCCCCCAGCAGACGATCTCCCCGTCGACGCTCAGCCCGCAGGCATGGACGTACCCGGCCGAGATCTGCTCCAACACCAGGTCCGTCGGCGCCTCCAGGCTGGCGGCCTCGTTGCCCCAGCATGTCACCCGGCCGGCCGAGTCCAGCGCGCAGGACGAGCCGTCGCTGGACTGCACCTGCACCCAGTCGGTGCCGGGAGGAGGGCTGGCCTGCCCCTGGTCGTCCCGGCCCCAGCAGTGCAGGTTGCCTTCGCTGCGCACCGCGCAGCCATGGTAGAGCCCCAGGCCGATCGCCCTCCAGCTCCCGCCTCGCGGCGCCTCGCTGAGCTGCCCGTACTCGTATTTCTCTTCGGCCACGTAGCCCCAGCAGCGCATCGCGCCCGCGGCGTCCAGCCCGCAGCTGCCGTGGATCCGGGTCTCCAGCTCGACCAGCTTCAGGCCGGTGGGCACCGCCTCGACCTGGGGCTCCAGTCCCCAGCAGACGACGTCGCCGTCGTCCTCGATCCCGCAGCCGAAGAGGTAGCCCAGGCCGACATCCAGGTACTGCCCGTCGGGCGGGCTGGCCTCCCCTCCGGCGTCACGACCCCAGCAGCTCAGCCGACCGTCCCGATGCAGCCCGCAGGTGTTGTAGAAGCCGGCCGTCACCTGCACGAAGTCCCGCTCGGTGGGGGTGTCGCGGACCTGGCCGTAGTCTTCGTCCCCGTCGACCGCACCCCAGCAGGTGATCCCGCCGACATCGTCGAGCGCGCAGACGTGGACATCGCCGGAGCTGATCTGCACATAGCGGGAGGGCTCGGCACCCCCGTCCGCTGTACCCCCGTCCGGAGC
>DDSR01000046.1:0-3548 GCA_002343455.1 Deltaproteobacteria bacterium UBA2385
GGGGGGCTCCGGGGTGGTGATTGCGTAGTGGGTTAATCATTAACGGATAGGTTAACGAGCTGCAATGGGTTGACGTAGATCGTGCGGCGATCTAGATCGCTGGATTCTGGAGGAAGTCATGCGTGCTCACCGAACGGGAACCCGCCGCACCTGACCCCCGCTCGTGTTGAAGCGCGCGGTGCTCAGCCGCCGCGAGGTCCCCTGAACCAGCCGAGACACCTCACCCCGCGCAATGCGGCGGTGTCTCCCTTCGCCTGACTTCTGACCCCTGGTTTCAACGTGAGTTCCAAAGAACGCCTGGAGGCCGTCCGGCGCCAGCTCTGTGCCGAGCCTGGCCCTGACGACGGTCTCGATCCTCGTCGGCGCGATCGCGATCGACAGCCGCAGTCCAACATCCAAGACCTGCGCCTCTGCGGGGAGGTCGCCCGCATCCTCTCCTTGGAGCTGGACGAAGCGCTCATCGAGCGTGTCGAGCCCGCCCCCAACGCCTCCCGCCTCCGGGTGTGGGTGCGCACTGACGACTTCGACGCGGTCGAGCGCCAGCGTGCCCGCTTGCGCGCGGCGGTCGCGGCTGCCATCCGACGCAAGCGCGCGCCCGAGCTCGTCTTCGTCCGGGTGCCGGAGTGATCGGGTGGTGGGTGCCCGGCCCGGTTTCGAAGGAGGTCCGGCGGGCGATCGACCGCCTCGCCTCGGCCGGCGACGTCGTGCGCGTCGCCGTCATGCCCGATGTGCACTTCGCCGAGGAGGTCTGCGTCGGGATCGCGGTCGCGACCCGGGACCGAATCTACCCAGCCGCCATTGGTGGAGACATCGGCTGCGGGGTCGACGCCCTGCCGCTGGGGGTGGAGGCCGAGCCGGTCGACGCGGTTGCCCGCCGCCTGCTGGAGGGCTTTTCGCGGGCAGTCCCCGCCGAGCGCGGGCCGGGAGAGGTGCTCGACTTGCCCTGGTCCGATGAGCGGCTGGCGCGGCACGCCGCTCGGGAGGGGCGCCTGCAGCTCGGCACGCTGGGCAGCGGGAACCACTTCCTGGAGCTCTCGCGCGACGACGCCGGCGGGCTGTGGATGCTCGTCCACTCCGGCTCGCGGGCGATCGGGCCGGCGGTCGCCCGGCTTCACCTGGAGGGGGGGCTCGTCGATCCCACCGGCCTCCGGTACGTCGTGGGAGAGGAGCGCGAAGCGCTGCTCGCGGACCTTGACTCTGCCGAGGCCTGGGCCCTGGCCAACCGTCGGGTGATCCGCAGGCGCGCGCTGGAGGTGATGGGTGAGCTGCTTCCGATCTCGCCCGGTGAGGCCATCGTCTGCTCGCACAACCATGTGCGGCGCGAGGGTGAGCTGTGGATCCACCGCAAGGGTGCCATCCCGGCGGGGGAGGGCGTGGCCGGGGTCATCCCAGGCTCGATGGGTGCGCCGAGCTACATCGTCGAGGGTCGCGGTCTGGCGGCGGCGTTGGCGTCCAGCTCGCATGGGGCTGGGCGCCAGATGTCCAGGGCCGAGGCCCATGCGCGCATCGGTGTGCGGGAGCTGGAGGTGCAGATGCGAGGGGTGTGGTTCGATGAGCGGCGGGTGCGAGAGCTGGTGGATGAGGCGCCGGGTGCGTACAAGGACATCGGCCGGGTGATGAAGGCGCAGCGGGAGCTGACGCGGATCGTGGGGAGGCTCCGGCCGGTGCTGAATTTCAAGGGGAGGTGAGGGGGGAGGCGGATCGCGGACACGAGGGGATCGGTTGAAGGCTCNNATTGAATCTCAATCTCCCGAAAATGTCCGCGAAAGCGGGGTGAATCGGGCGGATCTGACTGCGGAGGGCCTGGAGCAGGACATATTGCGTCCGAAACGGGCCTCCGAGGCGCAGATCGGCGGACATTTTCGGCGAATTGAATCTGAATTCTGCGAAACTGTCCGTCAGTGTCTGCCGAAGGCCGGTGTCGGACATCCAGCGCAGCTTGCTGGTCCCTGGAGGGCCTCGTCGGCACCGTTGCCACTGCGCTATGGACGGAAGATGCTCCCCGACCGCTGGACTGGCGACCTGGAACTCCTATGGAACGCGCTGGCCGCCGCGCTGCGCGACCCCAGCCTGGAGCACGAGCTCCTGCGCTGGCTCCAGGACAGGTCTCCGTGGGAGTGGGCCCGGTTGGACGACAGTGAGAGGAGCTGGCGTGCTGTCTACAAGGGACCGAGCTTCACCTCGAGCACGCTTTCCCGGGGCTGGCGCAGCTTCTCGGGCAACGGGCACGAGCGCGAGGCGGCCGTGCGCGAGCTGGCTTTCGACTCGCACGAGGCCACCAACGGCTTCCTGTTGGTGCGCTGTGACGACTGGGTCGGCGCCGTGCGTCAGCGGGCGAGAGCCGCCATCCTCTCCCTCGTGGCCGAGGGAAAGGTGGATCTCCTCACGTGGATGCCGCTCCTCCTCGCGCGAGCTTCGCCCGTTGTTGCGGGCGGCGCTCGCCGAGGAGCAGCGGCGTGGGCATGAGCTCGGTCTTGTGGCCTGGTTGTTGGAGACCTGAACAGTGCGCGACTTCCATGACTTGCTCAGCTCCGTTTCGGCCTGGCCGAACATCCTGGCCATGGTGCAGTCTTCGGGGACGGCGACGATCCTGGACTTGGACCGTCCCCTCGGCGAGCGCGTGCTCTGGTCCCTTCAGGTGACGGATCGCTCACCGATGGGCAGCGTCGCGCTGAACTGCGGGGGGATCCTCGCAGCCTCCGGATGGATTCGTGTGTACGGAGGCGGGGACCCTGGCCTGGTGAGCTGGAACTGCACTCCGGGCAGTGCGGCCAGCATCCCCGAGGCACTGGAAGGGGGGCTTGTCGTGGGCGCGGACGTGCTCGGGGGGTTCTTCCTGCTCGACGGAGGAGGGCTGGGGCGCCCGGGAGCCGTCCACCACCTCGCGGCCGACACCCTGGAGATCCACGACCTCGGTGTCGGCTACAGCGAGTGGCTCCAGTGGGTGCTCACTGGCGACGTCGCGGGGTACTACGCCTCGCTGCGGTGGCCGGGGTGGGAGGAGGAGGTCGGTCGGCTGGACTGGCCGCTCGGCCTGCACCTCTACCCNNCCGCCCTGGTCGGTCGAGGGGCGTGATGTGGGGGCGGCGAGCCGGAAGCCGGTGCCGCTCGTCGAGCTGTGGGGGTTGGCGTGGGAGAGCCGTCGGCGGCTGCGTGGGGACCAAGTCCAGAGATGAGCTGTCAACTCCCGAGCTGGTCCCGCAATTCCGCCCCTAAGTCGGGCGGTGACCGGTAATCTCCCGAGTTGGTCCCGCAATTNNGCGTCCCCAAGTCGGGCGATGACCCTTCATGTCCGAGGTTGGTCCCTCAGCGCTGGCTCCAGTCGCCCCCGGGGAAGAGCGCCCTGCCATGGCCGGTGCCCGCGACGACATCGAACAGGACCACTCCGCGGCCGAGCGGCACGCGGGTCACGCTGGCCCCGAGTCCGACCGCCAGGCCCCTCCAGGCCGCTTCATCGGGGCCAGCAGGAGGACGCGCGCCCACCAGCTGCAGCGCCTCGTGCCAGTCCCCATCCCCGCGGCGAATGGTGACCCCTACGGGAATCGAAC
>DDSR01000046.1:3596-15782 GCA_002343455.1 Deltaproteobacteria bacterium UBA2385
GGATTAAAAGTCCGGTGCTCTACCTGCTGAGCTAGCGACCCTCAGCATGCGGCCCCGTAACGCCGGGCGGGCGGAGAGGCAAATGGCTCAGCGGAAGAGGGGGTCGCGGGCGATGACCTGCTCGCGGCCGGGGCCGACGCTGAGCAGGCCGCAGGGCACGCCGACAAGCGCCTCGATGCGCTGGATGTAGGCCCGGCAGGTGGCGGGCAGGTCCTCCCAGGTGCGGCAGTCGCTGATGTCCTGCTGCCAGCCGGGCAGCTCTTCGTAGGTGGGGCGCACGGCGGCGAGGGCAGAGGCACCCGGCGGGGGGGTGGCCTGGTCGCCGTAGGCGAGGGCGATCTTTAGGGTGGTGAGGCCGCTGAGCACGTCGAGCTTGGTGAGGACGAGGTGGGTGGTGCCGTTGAGGAGGGCGGCGTGGCGGACGAGGGCGGCGTCGAACCAGCCGCAGCGNNGCTTGCGCCCGGTGACGGTGCCGACCTCGCGGCCCTTCTGCGACATCTGGTGGCCTGGCTGACCTGCGGTCTCGATGTCGAGCTCGCTCGGGAAGGGACCGCTGCCGACGCGCGTGCAGTACGCCTTGGTGATTCCGAGCACGTAATGCAGCATCCCCGGCCCGATTCCCGATCCGGCCGCCGCCTGTCCGGCAACGCAGTTCGATGAGGTGACGAAGGGGTAGGTGCCGTGGTCGACGTCGAGGAAGGTGCCCTGGGCGCCCTCGAAGAGGATGGGCTGGCCCTGGGCGTTGGCCCGGTGCAGCAGCGTGACGGTGTCCCGGACGCGCTCCTGGAGCTGCGCACGCAGCGGGGCCGCCCACTCCAGCAGGTCCTCGACGGTCAGTGCCGGCTCGCCGAACCACTCCAGCTGGCGGTTCTTCTCGGGCAGGACGGCCAGGAGGCGCTCGCGCAGCACCTGGGCGTCGATGAACTCGGCCATGCGGATGCCGCGGCGGGCGACCTTGTCCTCATACGCTGGGCCGATGCCCTTCTTGGTGGTGCCGATCTGGCCTCCGCCCAGGGCGGTCTCGCGGCAGCCGTCCAGGGTGCGGTGGTAGGGCATGATCAGGTGGGCCTGCTCGCTGATCAGCAGGCGGTCGCCTTCGATGTTGACGCCGCGGGTCTGCAGGGCGTCGAGCTCGGTGACGAGGACCTGGGGGTCGACGACGACGCCGTTGCCGATGACGCAGCGCACCTCGGGGTTGAGGATGCCGCTGGGCACGACGTGCAGGACGATCTTGCGGCCCTCGACCACCAGGGTGTGGCCGGCGTTGTTGCCGCCCTGGAAGCGCACGACGTGGCGGCTGCGGGCGGCGAGCACGTCGACGACCTTGCCCTTGCCCTCGTCCCCCCACTGCAGTCCGGTGACGACGATGTTGCGGAGGGGGTTGTGGACAGGAGTGGCGCTCATGGAGGCTCCGGTGAGGGGTCGGGCCATAGCACGTCGAGGCCCGGCGCGGCCCTCCTCAGAGGGTCTTCAGGGCCTCCTTGGCGTTGGCGTGGGTGGAGTCCAGGGCGAGGATGGCCTCGAACTCCCGGCGAGCGTTCAGGCGCAGGCCGAGCTTGACGTAGAGCTCGGCGAGCGCGAGTCGATACTCGATCTTCTTGTCCCGGTCGTTGGGAGCCTTCAGCACGGCCATGCGCAGCAGGTTGAGCAGCTCACGCTCGGAGTGCTCTTCCTGCTGCATCAGGCGGGCCAGCCGGAAGTAGGGCAGGCCCTGGTCCGGCTCGAGCTCGATGGCGTCGCGGTAGCACTGGATGGCCTGCTTGAGCTGCTGGAAGCTCTCGGCCTGCTCGCCCTGCTGCACCAGGGTCTGCACGCGGATCGTGCGCGCCTGGGCCTTGAGGATGTCCCGCAGCTCCTGGTAGCTCTTGTTGCTGGGGTCGTACTGGAGGGCGAGCTCGATGGCGCCGGCGGCCTTGATGACGCGCCCCGCGGCGTGGTCCTCGACGGCCTGGTCGTAGAAGGTCCGAGCCTTGATGAGCTGCTCGCGGACCTGGCCGACCACCCGGGCCTCGGCCTTCTGGCGCAGGCTGGCCGACGAGCGCGGCGAGGTCGGAGCGCGGGCCTGCAGGCGCTCGCGGATGGAGCCGGGGGAGGCGGGGGTGGTGCTGGCGCTGGACCAGCGGCGTGGCCGGCTGGGTTCGGCCGAGGGGCGCGTCGGCTCGGCGGAGGAGGCCGGGCCCGAGCCCGAGGGCTTGGGCAGGCGGTTGGCCTCACGGAGGGTGCGGTCGTAGGCCTTCCGCCGATCGGCGTCGCGGAGCACGTAGGAGGCCTGGTTCATCGCGACGAAGATGCTCTCGACGTAGTCGGCGTGGATGCCCATGCCGCCCTTGTACTTGGAGAAGTGGTCCGGGTGCCACTTGCGAGAGACGGCGTAGTAGGCCTGCTTGACGGCGGCCTCGTCGGCGTCGGGGGTCAAGCTGAGCAGCTCGTAGTGGGTGGCGGTGTCCAGGGAGGTGTACAGCTCCTCGATGGCCCTGGCCAACGGGAGGGGGAGCTCTGTGGGGGGCATTGGACCTCAATCCCTCGTGCGGGATGAGGATACCCGATCGGGAGGGGGGCTTTCCACGGACGCGTCGGCGGGCTCCAGGCGCGCGTGGGGGTGGGCGTCGCGGTAGACACGCAGCAGGTGGGCGGCGTCGACGTGGGTGTAGCGCTGGGTGGTCGAGAGGTTCTCGTGGCCCAGCTGCTCCTGGATGGCGCGGAGATCCGCGCCGGCGCCGAGCATATGGGTCGCGCAGGAGTGGCGCAGGGCGTGAGGGTGGCTGCCTGCTACGCCGTTGGCGGCGCCAGCGTCGCGGACGATGGTCCACATGGAGCGGGCCGAGAGGCGCGCGCCGTGGCGGTTGAGGAAGAGGGCGCCGGGCTGCGCTCCGCGGGCCTCCAGCCAGGCCTCGACCGCCTCGGCTGCGGGTGGGCCGAAGGGCACGATGCGCTCCTTGCCGCCCTTGCCTCGCACCCGGACCAGCCGCTGGGCGAGGTCGACGGCCTCGGTCCCGAGGGCCTGGGCCTCGCCGACCCGCAGCCCGGCTCCGTAGAGGAGCTCGAGCAGCGCGCGGTTGCGGAGGAGGGCCCAGCCGTCCTGCGTGGGGTGCTCGACGATGGCGGCGGCCTCGTCGACGTCGAAGAAGCGGGGGGCCCGGCGGGGCACCTTGGGGAGCTGCAAGCGGGCGGCGGGGTCCGTGTCCAGGCGGCCGGTGCGCTGCATCCAGGCGAAGCAGGACCGGACGGCGGCGATGCGACGCGCGACGGTCGCGGGGGCGTGGCGCCGTCTGCCGGCGCCGGCCTGGGCCAGCCAGCCGCGCAGGTGGGCGAGCTCGGCCTGCCGCAGGCTCAGGGAGCGCGACCGCAGGTAGGAGACGAGGCCGTCGAGATCGCCCTGGTAGGCGCGCAGGGTGTGCGGGGAGCAGGCGCGCTCGGCTCGCAGGTGGTTCAACCAGTCGAGGAGATCGGGGTCGATCGGCTCGGACGGGACGGGCTCGGGGGGGCAGGATTCCATGAGGCTCGGTCTCAGCCTACTCCAGGCTTCGCCTTGCGTGCCGGGTCGCCCTGGTGTACGCAACCGCCCCCGGACCGCGACAGCTCGCCGGTCCGCACCCACGAGGCTCCATGGGAACTCCGCTCGTCATCGTCGAGTCGCCGGCAAAGGCCCGCACCATCGAGAAGTTCCTCGGCTCGGGCTACCGGGTGGCCGCCTCGGTAGGCCACATCCGCGATCTTCCCAGCAAGGCCTCCGAGATCCCGGCCTCGGCCAAGGGCAAGAGCTGGGCTCGCCTGGGCGTGGACGTCGAGAACGACTTCAAGCCGCTGTACGTGGTGCCGCCCGAGAAGAAGGCCCAGGTCCAGAAGCTGAAGGAGCTGCTGGCGACGGCCGACGCCCTCTACCTGGCGACGGACGAGGATCGCGAGGGAGAGAGCATCTCCTGGCACCTGCTGGATGTGCTCAAGCCCAAGGTGCCGGTGCACCGGCTGGTCTTCCACGAGATCACCCGCGAGGCCATCCAGGGCGCGCTGCGCAACCCGCGCGAGCTGGACACGGCCCTGGTCAAGGCGCAGGAGACGCGCCGGGTGGTGGATCGCCTCTACGGCTACGAGGTCTCGCCCCTGCTCTGGCGCAAGATCCGCCCGAAGCTGTCGGCGGGACGGGTGCAGAGCGTCGCGGTGCGGCTGCTGGTGGAGCGTGAGCGGGCCCGCATCGCCTTCCGCTCGGCGTCCTGGTGGGACGCGCTGGGCCATTTCGCGGCGCGCACGGGTACGCTGGAGGCCGAGCTGGCCGAGGTCGGCGGCCGGCCGGTGGCCAAGGGGCGCGACTTCAACTCGGAGGGCAGGCTGCTGCCGGGAGTCAAGGTCCTGGTGCTGGACGAGGCACGGGCGACCGCTCTGGCCGAGGCGCTGAAGGGCCAGCCTGCGACGGTGAAGGAGGTGGAGAGCCGCCCGACGACCGATCGGCCTGCTCCGCCGTTCACGACCAGCACCTTGCAGCAAGAGGCCAACCGCAAGCTGCGGTGGACGGCCCGGCGGACGATGACGACGGCCCAGCGCCTCTACGAGACGGGCTGGATCACCTATATGCGGACCGACTCGACGACCCTCTCCGAGGAGGCGATCCGGGCGGCCCGCTCCTTGATCGCCCGGCAGTACGGCGACGAGTACCTCCCGCCCTCGCCTCGGCAGTACAAGAGCAAGGTCAAGAACGCGCAGGAGGCCCACGAGGCGGTGCGCCCGGCGGGGACGACCTTCCGCAGCCTGGACGAGGCGCGGCGGGAGCTGGACGACGACCAGGCGCGCCTGTTCGAGCTCATCTGGAAGCGCACGGTCGCCAGCCAGATGGCCGACGCCAAGGGCTCGGCCAGCACGGTTCGGATCGAGGTGGGCCGGGGTGAGGACACCAGCGCCTTCGTGGCCACGGGCAAGACGATCCTGTTCCCAGGCTACCGGCGGGCCTATGTCGAGGGATCGGACAACCCCGACGCCGACCTGGCCGACCAGGAGCGCATCCTGCCGGCGGTGAAGGTGGGGGAGGTCCTCCAGACGACGCAGGTCCAGGCCCGCGGGCACGAGACCCGCCCGCCGGCTCGGTTGACCGAGGCCAGCCTGGTCAAGGAGCTCGAGCAGCGCGGCATCGGGCGGCCGTCGACCTACGCCAGCATCATCGACACGATCCTGCGCCGCGAGTACGTCTTCAAGAAGGCCTCGGCCCTGGTTCCGACCTTCACCGCCTTCGCGGTCACGGGCATGCTGGAGCAGCACCTCGCCTGGCTGGTCGACTACGACTTCACCGCTCGGATGGAGGAGCAGCTCGACGAGATCGCCCGGGGCGAGGCGGACTCGCTCTCCCACCTGCGCCGCTTCTACGAAGGCGAGCAGGGCCTCCACCAGCGGCTGGCCGAGGCCGAGGGCAGCATCGACCCGCGGGTGGTCTGCTCGATCGCCTTGATGGGCGAGGGCGCGGACGCCGAGACGGTGGTGCGAATCGGTCGGTTCGGGCCCTTCCTGGCCTCGGGCGAGCTCCGGGCCGACATCCCCGACGATCTGCCTCCTGACGAGCTGACGGTGGCCCTTGCCCAGGAGCTGATCGGGCGCCGACGTGAGGGGCCCGCCGAGCTGGGCCTGGATCCCGTCTCGGGCCTGGCGGTGTACCGCATGAACGGGCGCTTCGGGCCCTATGTGCAGCTCGGACAGGCCGAGGGCTCCGACAAGCCGCGGCGGGCCTCGCTGCTGCCGGGGATGACCGAGGCCGAGATCGACCTCGGCCTGGCGCTGCAGCTGCTCTCCTTGCCGCGGACCCTGGGGCTCGATCCCGAGACCGGCGAGGAGGTGGTGGCCACCAACGGCCGCTTCGGGCCGTACGTCAAGCGCGGTACGACCTCTCGCTCGATCCCGGCGGGGGCCTCGGTGCTGGAGATCGGGCTGGAGGAGGCCCGGCGGCTGCTGGCGACGCCTCCCTCGCGCCGGGGTCAGGAGCCCCTTCGCACGATGGGCCCCGACCCGCGGACCGGCCGAACCCTGGTCCTGATGAAGGGGCGCTTCGGCCCCTATGTCACGGACGGGGAGACGAACGCCTCGCTCCCCAAGAGCGTCGACCCGCTCAGCTTGGAGTTGGCCGCCGCCAGCGAGCTGATCCTCGCCCGTGAGGGCCAGCCGAAGAAGCCGGGCCGGACTCCCGCCCGCAAGGCAGCGGCGCCGAAGAAGGCAGCGGCGCCGAAGAAGGCAGCGGCGCCGAAGAAGGCAGCGGCCCCGAAGAAGGCTGCGGCCCCGAAGAAGGCTGCGGCCCCGAAGAAGGCTGCGGTTCCCACCGATGACGCGACGCCGAAGAAGGCAGCGGCCCCGAAGAAAGCAGCGGCGCCGAAGAAGGCAGCGGCCCCGAAGAAGGCAGCGGCGCCGAAGAAGGCTGCGGCCCCGAAGAAGCGCGCCGCAGCAGAGCCCCTGGCTTCCGACTAGCCGAAGAGCAGGGGCCACTCGCGGTCGAAGGCGCGCTGGTACTCGCCGTCGGTCTCGGGCAGTCGGTCGACGATGACGCCCGCGGCGATGCGCTTGACCGCGGCGAGGTCGATCGGGTGGGCGCCGGCGCTGGGCGCGCCGCTGTCGACGTCGAGCAGCCGGTCGTTGACCTGGTTGAGCATGGCGTCGTCGAGGTGACCCAGATCGAGCAGCAGGTCGAGGAAGGCGGCCGCGGCGGGATCGAGCTCGAGCACTCGGGCGGGTCGGTTGGGAGGCATGGGACTATCCGTCGTCACGAAGTGCGAAGCGCTCGCCGGGTAACCGTTGGACCTGTCCCGTCAACTCCAGGGCGGTCAGCAGGCCCGAAGCCTGGTGTGTCGGCCAGCCGAGGGCGTTGGCCAGGGTCTCGACGTCGGCGCCACGCTGGAGCAGCCGCAGCGCAGCTTCGGGGAGCTGGGGGCCGCTGGCGGCGGCGCGTTCCTTCGCGGGGCGAGGCAGGAAGGCGGCGAGGTCCTTCTCGTCCCGAGCCATGCCCGCCCCGGCGCTGATCAGGTCGAGGCAGCCCTCGCTCATGGGCTCCAGCGGGCTGCCGGGCACCGCCAGCACCTCGCGCCCCATGTCCATGGCCTGCCGGGCGGTGATCAGGGCCCCGCTGTTGCGCGCCGCCTCGACCACGATGGTGACCTGGGCGAGGCCCGCGATGATGCGGTTGCGCTGGGGGAAGGTCCAGCGGGTGGCCGGGGAGGCCGGCGGCAGCTCGGAGAGGACCAGCCCACCCTGGTCGAGGATGCGCGCCTGGACCTGGCTCTGCCGGTGGGTGAGGGCCTGCTCGAGCCCCTGGCCCAGCACCGCGATGGTCCGGGAGGGGGCGGCGAGGTGGGCGGCCTCGTCGATGCCGTAGGCCAGCCCGCTGACGACGACGCCCCCCCGGTCGGCGACCGTCCGGGCCAGCCGCTGGGCCATGCGGGTGCCCGTGGGGGAGCATCGGCGGCTGCCGACGATGGCCACGGCCGGGGCCAGGAGCAGGCTGGGGTCGCCCCGGTAGAACAGCACTGCGGGGGCCTTGGGGGCGTTCTCCAGCGCCTGTGGCCAGCCGGGATCGAGCATGGTCAGCATCGACTGGGAGGTCTGGGCCGGCGGCGGCTGCGAGAGGAGCTGCGCTTGCGCCGGGCTGAGGCCGGCCTGGAGCAGGCTGGCCGAACGCGGAGCGCCCCCCGGACGCGAGAGGAGCGCGCGCAGGGCGGGAAAGTGAACGCGGCCGGCGAGGGAGGAGGCCGCCAGCCAGAAGTCAGGAGAGGTCATGGTCGCCCGAGGAGGCGCACCATGGAGCGTGGACGCGGCCGCCTATCGTGGGCGGACCGGCCCGGCGAGGCGCTCAGCGCTGATCGAGCTTCTGGACGACCCGGAGGCCGTCTTCGATCACCCGGGAGGCGTCGGTCACCTTGGCGACGGAGGTGTACTCGTCGACCCGCAGCACCACGACCCGCCCGGTGACGGCCTCGGGCAGGAGCTCGTCCTCTTCGATGCCCAGGGCCTCGTCCCGCTGCATCACGACGTAGAAGGAGTCGCCCACCCGCACCCCGTCGGAGCGACCGACGTTGATGAAGACGGTCTCGCCCGTGGCGGAGAGCTCGAACTCGGTGCTGGGCCGGCCGACGATGTGGCCGGAGACCGTCCCGGTGGGCTCCCGCACCTCGACCTCGACGTGGACGGGCATGAGCGGGCCCACCATGTCGCCGCGTTCGGCCTCCCGGTAGGAGGTCCGGATGACGGCGGAGAGGATGTCGTCCACGCGATGGACGATGCGGGCCTCGGCCACCACATCGTAGGAGGAGCCGTAGCGGGTCCGTCGGTTGCGCGGGTCGCGCACCTTCTTGCCGGTCTCGCGGAAGATGCTGACGGTGTCACCGCACTCGAAGGCGTCGGCGTCGTCCATCTTCAGGTAGACGAGGTTGCCCTCGCTCAGCCAGAGGTGTCCGGTCTTGGCCTTGTAGACCGTGCCGAAGGACTCGACGTCGTCCGGGTCGGCCAGGAAGCCGCGCGCCTCGAAGCGGGTGCTGGGGATGGTCGCCGTGAAGCGCACATCGGAGCCGCACTCGCCGTCGGTGTACTCGAAGGAGAGGTTGCTCTGGATCGGGGCGGGCGCGCTGGACTCCAGGGAGACCTGCGGCGGCTCGATGTCGGTGCCCAGGCGGAAGGCGATGCGATTGCCCGGGTAGATCCAGTGCGGGTTGGTGATGTAGTCGTTGATCGACCACAGCCGGGGCCAGTACTCGGGGTTGCCGAGGAAGGTCCGCGAGATGTCCCAGAGCGTGTCCCCGGACTGGACCGTGTAGTAGTCCGGCGAGGACGGCGCTACCGAAGTCGACGTCGTCCCGGTCCCCTGAAAGGACTGGGCGTGGGCGGCGGGGCCAGCGAGGAGGGCAGCGAAGAGCGTCAGAAACATGGCCGACTCCGGGGGAGGAGGCTGCGCGAACCGCAGCGCAGCCTGGGGCCTGACCCGTAGGGACGGGTTGCGGCGAGCATACAGCAGCGCGCGTCAAATGACCAACCGGCAGGCTGTCGGTGACGAACACTTTCTTGGACGAGGATCACGGGGAGGGCGCCAGCACGAGATCGGCGCTGCCGAGCTGCTCGATCAGGGCGAGCCGCGCCTCTTCGGCCTTGGCGCGCGTGTCGTGCCCGCCGATGCGCACCCGGTACCAGGTGGCGCCCGAGACGAGGGCCTCGATCCGGTAGGCGGCGTGGCCGAGCTCCTTGAGGCGCGCGACGTGGGCGTCGGCCTGGGCGAGGTCCTCGTAGCTGGCGATCTGCACCGACCACCCCGCGGAGGGCAGGGCCGGGTCAGCCTGGGTGGCCGTCGGGGGGGCGGGAGGCTCGCCCCCCGGCTCGATCGCGGTCACGACGCTGCTGGGCGGCGCGTCGGTCGCGGAGACCGTCGGCACTGGGCGGGAGAGCTCGTTGTTGAAGGTGACGGTGGGGTCCTTGTCCTCGGCGCGGCGGGCCTGCTCGACCTCGCGCAGCAAGAGCTCCAGGGCCTGGTCGTCGGCCACCTCGGGCAGGAAGGCCGCCTGGGCAGCCTGCCCCGGGGCGTTGTCCACGATCATCCCCGAGCGTCCCAGCTCGAGTCCGACCAGGAAGGAGAGGATCGCGATCGCCAGCGTGCTGACGCCCAAGGCGCCCAGGTGGCCCCGGGTGATCCAGATCCGGTCCCCGCTGGGGGCTCGTTGCAGCTCAGCCATCGAGGTCATCATAGTCCTGCAGGCCGTCATCGGACATCACCGGCGAGACTTCGACCTCGGCCTCTTCGACAAGAAAGCCGTGCCAGCCTTGGATCTGGCCGAGGACACCGTCGAGCGCGCTGCGCAGGAAGCGCGGCTCGTTGCCGACCATGGCCACAGCCATCACGGCGCGGCTGTGGTGCTCGAGGTGACCGACCTCGGCCACGCTGAGGTTGCGGCCGGCACGAAGCCGGTCGCGGACCTGGTTGACCACGCGGCGCTTGTCCTTCAGGCTGCGCGACTCGGGCACATGGAGCACCAGCCGCAGCCTTGCGACCCAGATGGACTCGTCGGGGGCTCGGAAGCGCATTCGGGAGGACCGTGCTGCGCCGGGCTCAGGTCGTGACGACCTGCTCCTGGCTGAAGGTCTCGATTAGGTCACCGGCCTTGATGTCGTTGAACCCGTCGAGGTTCATACCGCACTCGTAGCCTTCCTGGACCTCGCGCACATCGTCCTTGAAGCGACGCAGCGAGGCGAGCCGCCCGGTCCAGATGATGGTCCCGTCGCGGAGCAGCCGAACCTGGTGGTTGCGGGCGATGCTGCCTTCGGTGACCCGGCAACCGGCGATGGAGCCGATCTTCGGGACGTGGAAGACCTCGCGAATCTCGGCGACGCCCTGGACCTTGTCCTGGAAGGTCGGGGCCAACATGCCCTTGAGGGCCTTCTCGATGTCGTCGAGGGCCTCGTAGATGACGTTGTAGGTCCGGACCTCGACCCCGAACTCGTCGGCGGTGCGGCGGGCCTTGGAGTCCGGTCGCACGTTGAAGCCGATGACGACGGCACCGTAGGTGTGGGCCAGCGAGATGTCGCTCTCGGAGATGGCGCCCACGGCGGAGTGCAGCACCTTGACATCGGTGCCCTCGACGTTGAGCTGCTTGATGGAGCCCTTCATGGCCTCCAGCGTGCCGCCCACATCGGACTTGATGATCAGGTGGAGGACGATCTTCTCGCCCTCGGTCTTCTGCTTGATCAGGTCCTCGAGGGTCACGCGGCGGCCGATGTTCTCGACCAGGTCGGCCTTGCGGGCCTCTTCCACGCGGTGCTCGGCCAGGGCCTTGGCGTCCTTGTCGTTGGCGACGACGACGAAGTTGTCGCCCGCACCGGGCACATCCTGCAGGCCGATGATCTCGACCGGGGTCGAGGGGCCCGCCACCGTCAGCTTCTTGCCGAGGTGGTCGGACATGGCGCGGACGCGGCCCCAGGTGGTGCCCATGACGACGCGGTCGCCCTGCTTGAGGGTGCCCTTCTGGACGAGGACGTTGGCGACCGGTCCGCGGCCCTTCTCAAGGCGGGCCTCGAGCACGGTGCCTTCGGCGTGGCGCTCGGGGTTGGCGGTGAACTCGCCCACCTCGGCCACGAGGTTGATCGAGTCGAGCAGGTTCTCGATGCCGGTGCCCTTGAGGGCGGAGACCGGGACGAACATCGTCTCGCCGCCGTACTCTTCGGCGACCAGCTCGTGCTCCAGCATCGACTGCTTGATCTTCTCCAGGCTGGCGCCCGGCTTGTCGATCTTGTTGACTGCGACGATGATCTCGACCCCCGCCGCCTTGGCGTGGTTGAGGGCCTCGATGGTCTGCGGCATGACGCCGTCGTCGGCCGCCACCACCAGGACGACGATGTCGGTCACCTGGGCGCCGCGGGCGCGCATATGGGTGAACGCGGCGTGTCCGGGGGTGTCGATGAAGGTGATCAGCGCGCCGTTGCGCTCGACCTGGTAGGCCGAGGTGTGCTGGGTGATGCCGCCGGCTTCCCCAGCGGCCACGTTGGCCTTGCGGATGGTGTCCAGCAGCGTGGTCTTGCCGTGGTCGACNNGTCGACGTGGCCCATGATCGTGACGACGGGCGGCCGCGGCTCCTGGCCGGGGTCCTCGTCCTCGTCCTCGACGTCGATGAGGTGCTCGTCCTCGCTGAAGGAGGAGTCGACCGCCTCGAACTCGAATTCCTCGGCGACCAGCTGGGCGGTCTCGAGATCGAGCTCGTCGTTGATGGTGGCCATCTGCCCCAGGGAGATGAGCCGCTTGATGACCTGGCTGGCCTTGACGCTCATGCCGTGGGCGAGGTTGGCGACCGAGATCGTGCCGTTGACCTCCACCCGGCGCTTGTGAGCGGCGGCCTTGGGCGAGGTCTTCTGCGGTCCGACCCGCTTGCGGGAGCGACGCCGACGGGCGCCGTCGTCCATGAAGCTGGTCTCGGAGGTGCGGCGGCGCTTTCCCTTGGGCTTGGGGCGGGCGCGATCGGCGCGGTCGCGGAAGTCGTCGCGCACCGGATCGGGGGCCGCTCCGCCGGCCTCGTCGCGCCAGGTGGGCTTGCGGGCGTTGGGGTCGACGGCGGCCTCGACCGGCTTGCGGGCGGCCTCCTGCGCGCGGCGTCGGTTGCCGGCGGGGTCGGCGGGGTCGTAGCCGGGCGGGGGCGAGACGACGGCGGAGCCCAGGCCGGGGAAGCTGGCCATGGGGCGGTCGCCGCCGCC
>DDSR01000476.1 GCA_002343455.1 Deltaproteobacteria bacterium UBA2385
TCACCTGCTCGAGCGCCTCGCCCGCGAGCTGGAGCCCGTCGCCTTCGCCCAGGGCGATCACATCGTCGAAGAGGGCAGCCTGCGCGGAGACGCCTGGATCGTCGCCGCCGGCCAGGTCAGCGCCTGGCGGGCCACCACCGGCAACCGCCAGGAGCACCTCGCCACCCTCCAGCCCGGGACCCTCTTCGGCCACGTCGCCATCATGGACGGCGATCTGCGGACCGCCACCTGCATCGCCGAGACGCCCGCCTGGCTGTACCGCGTGCCCCGTGAGCTGTGCGAGGCCCTGATGGACAACGCCACCGCCGAGGGCCGGGCCTTGCGAAGGTGTCTGATCGACGCCTCGGTCCAGCAGCTGCAGAACGCAAACAAGCGCCTGGACCAGGTCGCCCGCGAGCACGCGGCGCGAGTGCGGCCGGAGCTGTACACGGAGAGGGACCTGGCGCGCGCGCGGGGAGAGGGGAAGGGGTAGGCGGGGGCTCAGCCTCCGACGTCCTCGCAGCCCTTGACCTCGCGCAGGATCTCGCCGGTAGCGAGGTCGACGCACTCGCAGGGGATCGTCGCGTGGACCCAGGTCAGAGGGTACGTCGCGCTGCCGGCCTCGCAGGTGTAGGCCTTTCCGCACTCGTCGCAGTTGTGCTTGCCCTCCCACTCGCTGCTGCACGGGGCGCCGCGCCAGTCGTAGCGGCAGGGCTCGCTGCCTCCGTCCGAAGTGCCGCCGCCGTCGGGGGTGCCGCCGTCGGGAGTGCCACCGTCAGTATGCGGTGTGGTGTCAGTAGTGTCGTCGCCCTTCAGTTCGCAGGCCGAGAGGAGGGCGATGAGGAGGAAGGTCACGAGGGGGCTCCAGGTTCTGACGAGTCGGGGCTCATGTTCATCACTCTGTCTCCTCGCATCCTGGAGTGCCCTTCAGAAGCTCTCCTGTCTTCGGATCGACGCATTCGCAGGGCCATGAGGTAGCCCACCAGCGGTAGATTCTCGGTTCTCCCAAGGACAAACAAGCATAGGTCAGATCGCACGAGTCACACTGCCACAGGCTATACCAGTCCTCCCCGCACGGGGCGAGATCCCAGTACGGACACTCCTCTGGATGTGGGACCGGAAGTGCAGTGCTTGCGAATGTACGCGCGACCGTCTCTTCCCCTACGGGCGACGAGATGGACTCGTTCCCACATGCCATCAGGAGCACAGCGATGTACTGACTCGTGTACCTCATCGATGGTCCTCGAACCCGAGTGCGCCCGAGCAGTCGGTACACCAGAAGAGCCACGAAGTGGAGGTGTCACCGGGATCCACGATCCCGCAGTGAACTTCGGGCATGCCGGTGAGTTCTGATCCCTTGGGCTGGCAGTACGTGCGGTCATCGGTGCGACCCGTGTTGGTCCAGGTGTCCGCTGCATCGGAGGTACCTGTGTCGATAGGAAGTCCCAGCAGGGCCGACAATGAACATTGCCACCTGTAGCCGGCCAGGTCGAAGCAGCACTCGCCCCGCGAGCAATGTCCCCCCCAGCCATTGTGGACGTGGCCCAGCTCGTGGATGACCAGGCGCCCCTGGTCCGTCATGATGCGCAACGCATAGCGCCCCAGATCGTAGGCCTTGCGGCGGTAGTCGGCGCGCTCTGCCGGCGCAGCCCCGCCAGTGGTGTCGCGAGCATAGTCGAAGGCCATACGCGCGAGGTACAGGATGTAGTCACAGAGATAGCCGAACCATGCGAGATACTCCGGGCGCAGGGTCACCGACCAGGTTCCGTCGTACACATATGCCGTGGCGCTCCCAGACTTGAGTGGCAACGAGAAGGTGGTACTGGGGTGGCCAGAACGACCATTTGCAATCCAAGCGTTCGCATTTGTGTCGAATCTGGTTGGCGGAAAGCCCAGGTCCCAGTCCGAACCCCTATCAATCCGGACCACCCCACTATAGTAGTTCAACAGAAACCCCTCATCGCAGTCCGTGCTGGTCCCGGCAAACTCCCCGCAGGTCCAGGACTCCGCAGTAGCCGTAGTCCCTGCGACATACGCATTGGCCGTGTCGTCGTTCATCATGCGAAATCGCAGCCTGCACGGCCCATTGCCTTCCAGGTCCGTCTCTGCAGTCTCACCCCTCAGGACCGAGGCCACGAAGCTCCCGAACCCGTCGCAATGCCAGTCGTGGGTACAGGGCTCTTGGATCTGCGCGGAGAAGGCCACGATGAGGGCGTTGGTCCACCGGTAGAACTGCTGCGGCGGCCCCCAATCCAAATGCCAGAAGCGCGCATCGATGTCCGAGGGCATGGAGTCCGTCGGCAGGTTGTAGCAGCTCAGCAGCTCGTCGAAGCCTTCCAGGTCGACGCCCGTAGCCCGCAGCACGATCTGCACATCGGCCCAGATGAAGGCCAGGGCCTGGTCGACTCCCGCGGCGATGCCCACCGCTTCGCCGGTGCCCAGCGCGTACTGGCGGGCCAGAGCGGACTGGTAACGAACCAGCCAACGGGATGGAACCGTCAACTCGGTGTCGCGGTACCCGAACCAGACCTCCCGGCCCGAGGAGCCTCCCCCCGCGGGCGGCACGAGGACCCCTGCCAGCCGCGCCCGACGTCCTCGCTCGGCCTTGGGATCTTTGAAGTGGCGAGCGGTGGCCCGACGGTCCATCTCGGGGCCGTTGACCACGGTGCGGCCGTCGCGCAAT
>DDSR01000358.1:0-6044 GCA_002343455.1 Deltaproteobacteria bacterium UBA2385
TCCCCCGCCTCCCGCCCCTCCCGGCTGGCGGATGGTCCAGCCCCCGACCGGAGCGGCGCCGTCCGGACCTCCGCCCGGCTGGCGCGAGGTCGGGGCCAGTCGGCGCCTGCCCGACAACCGCCTCGCGGAGGAGCGCTCTGTGGCCATCGGCGGCAGCGTCGGGGGCGGCACCAGCCTCTCGGCCGACGTGCTGATCCGCCTCTCCCGGACGACGATCCTCGATCTCGGCATCGGCCCAGCCCTCGATCGCGACAGCTTCGAGCCCATCTCCAGCCGGATGCTGATGGGCCTGAGCTGGCAGCCCGGCCACACCACCGGCCGGCACGGCGTCTTCGGGCGGGTCGGGATGGGCTTCGACGACCGCAGCGACGGCGAGCCCAACGAGGCGGTGGCGATGGCCGGCTACGCCTGGCGGCTGATCCCCCACGACAGCCCCCTCACCCTGGAGATGGAGGCCGCCCCCGGCCTGGTCTACCGGGAGCACGGCCCCTACGGCGAGGAGTGGGCAGCCCTGGCCGTCTTCGTGCGGGTCGGTGGCCACCTCTGGCTGCGCTGAACACGCTCCGGACCGACCGGAGGGCGCTCAGCCGAGCTTGAAGACGTGGGTGACCAGCACCCAGGTCAGCGGCGCGGTGAAGAGCAGGCTGTCGATGCGGTCGAGGATCCCGCCGTGCCCGGGCATGATCCAGCCGCTGTCCTTGACCCCGAAGGCCCGCTTGAACATGGACTCGACCAGGTCGCCGAGCACCCCGACGACGTCGAGCAGCGCGCCCAGCAGGACCGCCTGGCCCCAGGTGAGGGAGGGCAGGAAGAGGGCCTTGAAGGCGCACGCGAAGGCGATCGAGAAGAGGAAGCCGCCGGCGGCGCCCTCCCAGGTCTTCTTCGGGCTGACCCGCTCGAAGAGCTTGGTGCGCCCGAAGGCCCGCCCGGCGAAGTAGGCCCCGGTGTCGCCCGCCCAGGTCACCGCCAGGGTGAGGAAGAGCCAGTACAGCCCCTGCGGCAGCCCACGAACCAGCAACACGTAGCTGAAGAGCAGGGGCACGTAGACCAGGCCCGCGCCCAGGCGCATGGAGGCCTCCATGCCCTTGTCCGTCTCGGAGATGTGCAGCATGCTGGCGATGAAGACGACCAGGGTGGCCAGCGAGAGCACCCAGGGCAACGCCTCGGGCCAGAGCACATTGCTGAGGTAGACCGGGCCCCCCGCCAGCAGCAGCAGCAGCTTGCCGAAGACGTGACGCTCGCCCAGGGCCATCCGGCTGTACTCGTCGATCGCGATCAGCAGCGCCAGCCCGGCCACGATGTGGGCGCCGGTCATGCCGCCGAAGACGATGGCGGGGACGATGATCAGCAGGCCGACGACCGCGGCCAGGATGCGCTGGAGCATCAGCCTTGACCTGGGGCGGCCTGGAGCTGCTGGCCGGTGCGGCCGAAGCGGCGCTCGCGCGAGGCGTAGGCGGCGAAGGCCTCTTCGATCTGGGGAGTGCGGAACTCGGGCCAGGCCCGCTCGGTCACGAAGAGCTCGGTGTAGGCGATCTGCCAGAGCAGGAAGTTGCTGACCCGCAGCTCGCCGCTGGTGCGGATCAGCAGGTCGGGGTCGGGCATGCCGCGGGTCTGCATATTGGCGGAGACCAGCGCCTCGTCGATCTGATCGGGCTGCAGCCGACCGGATTGCACCTGGCGGGCGATCTGCTGGACCGCGTCGACGATCTCCTGCCGGCCGCCGTAGGAGAGGGCGAGGCAGAGCACCATGTCCTGGTTGTCGGCGCTGTCCCGAACCAGCAGCTTCAACGGCGTGCGCACGAAGACCGGCAGACGCTCGGGCTGGCCGATCACCCGGAGCTGGATGCCGTTGGAGAGGATGGTGTCGCGCTCCTGGAAGATGTAGCGCTGGAGCAGCTTCATCAGGCCCGCCACCTCGTCGGCCGGCCGGCGCCAGTTCTCGGTGCTGAAGCTGTAGAGGGTGAGCGCCTTCACCCCACGCTTCCGGCAGTGGCGGACGATCTCGTTGACGCTGACCGCGCCCTCTTCGTGGCCGCGGATGCGCGGCAGCCCCCGCTCCTGGGCCCATCGCCCGTTGCCATCCATGATGATGGCGACCGAGCGTGGCGGGGCGGGGAACTCAGCCATCAGACCTCGAGGACCTCTTTCTCCTTCGCGTTGGCGATCTCGTCGATGCGCGAGATGCAGCCGTCGGTGCCGTCCTGCACCCGCTTGAGGACCCGGGTCAGCTCATCCTCGCTGATCTCCTTGTCCTTCTCGAAGTCCCGGAAGAGGTCGTTGTGCTCGCGCCGGACCGCGCGGGCCCGGACCCGGGCGTCCTCGGCCATCTTCTTTACCGCCCGAACCAGGTCCTGGCGGCGCTCGCCCGTCAGGGCGGGGATCGGAACCCGCACGATCTGACCGTCGTTGCTGGGGTTGAGACCCAGCCCGGAGCCCATGATCCCCTTCTCGATGTCGGGGATGGTGCTCTTGTCCCAGGGGTTGACCACCAGCATCCGTGGATCCGGCGCCGAGATGCTGGCGAGCTGGTTGATCGGCATGGAGGCGCCGTACGCGGCGATGTGCACATGCACCGAGTCCAGGAGCTGGGGGGTCGCCCGCCCGGTGCGCACGCTGGTCAGCTCCTTCTCGAAGGCGCTGACCACCTTCTTGAAGTCCTCGTCCATGGACTGCAGATACTCGTCCACCATCGCCGCCTCCAGAGGGTTCGCCCGGGATCAGCCCTGACCGGTCATGGCCGCCACTTCGGCGGCGAAGTCGTCGCTCTTCTTCTGCAGGCCTTCGCCTACCTCGAAACGAGCGAACCGACGCACCTTGATGTTCTCGCCGATGGTGGCGATGGCGTCCTGGACGATCTGCTCGACCGTCTTGTCCTCGGCCTTGATGTAGCTCTGCTCGAGCAGGCAGACGTCCTGGAACCACTTGTTGATGCGGCCCTCGACGATCTTCTCGACCATCTTCTCGGGCTTGCCCTCTTCCAGGACGCGGGCGCGCTGGACGGCGCGCTCGCGCTCGATCGCGTCGGCCGAGATCTCGTCCCGCGAGACGTACTCGGGGGCGGCGGCGGCGATGTGCATCGCGATGCCGCGGACGAGCTGCTTGAAGTTCTCGTTCAGGGCGACGAAGTCGGTCTCGCAGTTGACCTCGACCATCACGCCCACCCGGCCCTGGCCGTGGATGTAGGTGTCGACGAGGCCCTCCGACGCGATGCGCGAGGCCTTCTTGGCGGCCTTGGCGATGCCCTTGGTGCGCAGCCAGTCGATGGCCGCTTCCAGGTCGTCGCCGCTCTCGACGAGGGCCTTCTTGCAGTCGAGGATGCCAGCTCCGGTACGCTCACGCAGGGACTTGATGTCGGCGGCAGACGCCATGGGGGACTCCAATCGGGTTGTACGGTTTGAACGGGAACCCGCCCGACCGTTTGCACACGATCGGACGGCTCAGGCTTGATCGACCACCGCCAGAGGCGAGGGGCCGAGGATCAGGCCTCGACCTCGGCCTCGACCTCTTCCTCGTCTTCGACTTCGGCCGCACGGACGTAGACCTCGACGCCGCGCATGCCGTCGTCGCGGTCCGCCCGGTTCTCGCCGCCGTGCTGGCGGCTGCCGAGGTGGGCGCCTTCCATCGCGGCGTCGGCGATGGCCGCGGTGAAGAGCCGGATGCTCTTCAGGGCGTCGTCGTTGCCGGGGATGACCCAGGTGATGCCGTCGGGATCGCAGTTGGTGTCGCAGAGGGCGACGACCGGGATGCCCAGGCGCTGCGCCTCGCGGATGGCGATGTGCTCACGCTTGGGGTCCACCACGAAGATGAGCCCGGGCAGGCCGCGGAGGTCCTTGATGCCGCCGAGGGACTTGTCCATCTTGGCGATCTTGCGGGTGAGGTCGAGGGCCTCCTTCTTGGTGAGGAGCTCGAACTTGCCCTCGTCCCGAGCCTTCTCGAGCGCCACGAGGCGGTCGATGGAGCGCTTGACGGTCTGGAAGTTGGTCAGGGTGCCGCCCAGCCAGCGCTCGTTGACGTAGTACATGCCGCTGCGAACGGCTTCTTCGGCGACGACCTCGCGCGCGGCGCGCTTGGTGCCCACGAAGAGGATGGTGCGACCGCGGGCGACCTCGGCCGTGACGGCGCGGGTGGCCGAGACGAGGTTGCGCGCCGTGCGCTGCAGATCGATGATGTGGACCCCGTTCTTCTCGCCGTAGATGTACGGCTTCATCTTGGGGTTCCACAGGCGGGTCTGGTGACCGAAGTGGACGCCTGCTTCGAGCAGGTCACGCAGAGAGACGTTGGCCAAGGGATGCTCCAGAGGGTCGACGTTCGACCCCTTTCGGGTTTGACGACCGCCGGGCCGCGCGTCCAACCTCCCAAGCTCGTGGCTGGGGGCACCTCGGGACGTGCGGAGGGTTCCGACGTGAGAGTCCTCGCGAAACGACTCCGCGAGGCCGGCCCCGACTAACGGAGTCGGGTCCGGGGAGCAAGGCGACGAGCCTCAGGCCGGCGTCGTCTCGGGCTCGGCGGGAGCGGAGGAGTCGTCGCCCTCGGAAGGGCTGAGCTCCTCGCCTGCGGCGGGCGCCGGCCCCTCGGCAGCGGCGCCCAGCGAGGAGGAGTCGGCTCCCTCTTCGCTCGGGCCCTCGCCCTCGGCCTCGCCCTCGCCCTCGCCCACCGCGCGGTAGCAGCACTTCTTGAACTTGAGGCCGCTGCCGCAGGGGCAAGGGTCGTTGCGCCGGATGCCACGGGCCAGGGCCCACTCGCGGGTCTCGATGCCCGGGGCGGGGGCCGCGGGGGGCGCCGCCGCTGCGGCCTCCTGGGCCTGGCGCTGGGCCTGGGCGGCCTGCGCGGCGCGGACGGCGGCCTGCATCTGGGCCATCGTGATGATCTGCTGCCCGGGGGCCGGCGCGGCCGGCGGCGTGGCGGCGGGCGGCGGCGGAGGCGGGGGGCTGCCGATCTCGCCCTCGACGAGGCGACGCGCGGTGTTCTTGTTGGGGGCGTCCTCCAGCCCGTCCTCACCGAACTCCATGCGCAGCAGGCGGGCGATGACCGCCTCGTCCCGCATCGAGTTCATCATCAGGAACATGCTGGTGCCCTCCTTCTTGTACTCCAGGAGGGGGTTCTTCTGCCCATAGCCGCGCAGGCCGATGCCGGTCCGCATCCGGTCCATCGCCAGCAGGTGGTCCTTCCAGTACTGGTCCGTGAGCTGCAGCAGCAGCATGCGCTCCACCTGGCGCATCGTCTCGCCCCCGACCCGGGACTCCTGGGCCTCGTACCGAGCCAGCGACTCGGACTGGATGCGGGCGCGGATCTCGGCCAGGGCGAAGTCCCGCACCTCGTCGTCGCTCTCCTCCCAGTTCAGGTCGAAGATCTCGGTCAGGCGCTTGCGCAGCTTGGAGATGTCCCAGACCTCGGGGTGGCCGCCCTCGGGGATGCACTCGTCGATGATGTCGTCGACGAGGTTGTTGATCGCGTCGATGATCATCTCGCGCACGCCGTCGCCTTCGAGGGCCTTGCGGCGCTGCTCGTAGACCGCCTTGCGCTGGAGGTTCATCACGTCGTCGTACTCGAGCAGGTTCTTTCGGGCGTTGAAGTTGTGCCCCTCGACCTTGACCTGGGCGTTCTCGATCGAGCTGGTGATCCAGCGATGCTCGATCGGCTCGTCCTCCTTCAGGCCCATCTTCTCCATCCAGCCGATGATCTTCTCGCTGCCGAAGACCCGGAGCAGGTCGTCCTCGAGCGAGAGGTAGAAGCGGCTGCTTCCTGGGTCGCCCTGGCGACCGGAGCGCCCCCGGAGCTGGTTGTCGATGCGCCGCGACTCGTGCCGCTCGGTGCCCAGGATGTGCAGGCCGCCAAGCTCGATGACCTCGGCCTTCTCGCGCTCGCAGTCCGCGCGGTGGCGGGCCAGGGCGGCCTGGAAGCCGGCCGGATCGACCTGGGGGTTGACCTCGTGGCGGGCCATCGCCTCGGGGTCACCGCCCAGCTTGATGTCGGTGCCGCGACCGGCCATGTTGGTCGAGATGGTGATGGCGCCCTTGCGTCCGGCCTGGGCGACGATCTGCGCC
>DDSR01000358.1:6060-6314 GCA_002343455.1 Deltaproteobacteria bacterium UBA2385
CTTCTCGACGCTGGTGGTGCCGACCAGGACGGGCTGCCCGCGGGCATGGTAGTCCTCGAGCTCGGACATGACCGACTTGAACTTCTCGGACTGCGTCTTGTAGACGATGTCGTGGTGGTCCTCGCGCCGGACCGGGCGGTTGGTGGGGACCACCAGGCAGTCGAGGTTGTAGATCTTCTGGAACTCCTCGGCCTCGGTCTCGGCCGTGCCCGTCATGCCCGCCAGCTTGGTGTACATGCGGAAGTAGTTCTGGA
>DDSR01000048.1 GCA_002343455.1 Deltaproteobacteria bacterium UBA2385
CCTGCGGGGGGGCGACGGCGGGCTGAGCGGCTTCCGCTTCAGCCCCCGACCCACCCGTCCCGCTCGAACAGAGTCGGGAACCACCACACCCGGTAGAAGCCGTCGCCGTAGTCTACGCAGTCCAGCGACCAGAGCAGCTCACCCACAGGGCAGCTCACCTCTCGCAGGAAGGGACCCGCCCCGCCCACGCACGGCCCGGAGCCGCTGGACCAGGTCAATCGCGCCTCGCACTGCAGGCCAGAGGCCACGAGACACGGCGCCTGCCCTCAAAACGGGAGCCCCAGCGCCGAACAGACGAAGCCCACCAGCGGACGCGCCCGCAGGCAGGCCTCTGTGTACCGATCGACGAAGTCCGGCGCGACCGCCTCCTCCTCGCTGAAATGTGTCACGTGGATGAAGGACTTCAGCCGCAGGTCGTCGACGCAGGGGTGATCGGCCGGCACCCCCGCGGGCGGGCGCTTGAGGGCCTCCCCCTCCAAGTCCTGCCCCTCCCGCGCGGCCAGCCAGCGCTCCGGATCGGCGACGATCGCCCCCCGGATCGCCCGCAGCGCGTCGGGCTCGGGCATCCAGGTGCCGAAGCCGCCGAACACCCCGGCCATCGGCTCGTCGCCCTCGGGCGCGACGTTCAGGTAGAAGCCGGGAGCGTGGACCGCGACCGGCAGCGGGCCCCGAACGGACTCGTGCCGGAACTGCGCGGCGAGGTGCGTCTTGTAGGGCGACTTGTCCTTCGAGAAGCGCACGTCGCGATGGATCCGGAAGGCGGCACCTCCCCGGCTGCTGGTGTTGACGGGGTAGTGCGCGGAGACCTGCTCCAGGCGTGGGCCCATCGCTTCGATGAAGGCGGCCAACGGGGCGCGGCCGTGCGCCTCCCAGCGATCCCGGTTGGCCTCGAACCAGACCTTGCTGTTGTTGGCGCGGAGATCGCGGAGAAAGTCGAAGGTCGCGGGGGTGAACATGGGCTCGAGGCTACTGCAGGTCGGCTCCTCCTCGCAATCGTCCTGCTCAGCGCCCGTGAACCGCCCGGACCTCGACGCCGAGCCAGCCGACGAGCACCGGGATCGCCAGCGGCGTGCAGCTGCCCAGGGCCGAGACGACCAGCAGCACCAGCGTCAGGGTCCAGGTCGTCCGACCCGGTGGCAGCCAGGGCAGGGCCAGGTGCAAGGGCACCAGGAGACCCGCCACCAGCAGGGTCGGCAGCCCGACGAACGCGGCCAGGCCGGGGCCGAGCTGGGGATCGCCGAGGGCGTGCAGGGCGAAGGCGGCGCCGCCCAGTCCGACGGCCGTGTACAGCGAGGCGACCGCCAGGGCCCAGAGCGTGCGCAGGCGCAGGGTCAGCTCCAGGCTCACGAAGACCGCTCCCGCGCGGAGGTTCGCAGCAGCACGAACAGCCCATAGGCACCCAGGGGGAGCAGCCCGCCCATGATCCAGAGCCCGCAATGGACCAGCCCGGCCACCCAGGCCCAGGGCCGCTGGCGCCACAGCCCCACCGCGGTCCCCACCTGGGCGGCGCCCACCACCCCCATCGCGAAGGTCAAGGGCAGCACCACCGCCAGGATCCAGGTGTCGTCGGCGTCGCCCGGTGGCAGGCCGAACAGGGCGACGCGCAGGCCCGCCAGCGGTGCCAGCACGAGGAAGAGGGACAGGGGGAGCCCGGTGAGCATCAGCAGGGCCGAGAGGGCGGTGAGGTGGCGGTCGCGGGCCATGGGCCTCATTCTCGGGGAGATCGACGCGGGGCGCCAGCCTGGGATAACCCCCAGGCTCCCCTCAACCGGAGCCCCCCATGTCGAAAGTCCGCGCCTCCCACATCCTCCTCATGTACAAGGGCTCCGCCCGCTCCTCCGCCTCGCGCAGCAAGGAAGAGGCCCTCTCCGGCATCCAGGCCATGCAGGCCCAGATTGCAGGGGGCGCCGACTTCGCCGCCCTGGCCAAGGAGCACAGCGACTGCCCCAGCGGCGCCTCCGGCGGCGACCTGGGCTTCTTCGGCCGCGGCCAGATGGTGCCGGCCTTCGAGACCGCCGCCTTCGCCATGCAGCCCGGCGAGACCAGCGATGTGATCGAGACCGACTTCGGCTACCACCTGGTCACCCGCACCGCCTGAGCGCCTGTGCGCGCGAGGGAGATAGAACCTCCCATGCGCCGCCTGCCGCCCCCCGCCGCTCCGCCGACCCACGCCGAAGAGCTGCGCGGCGCGGTCAAGCTGGCGGTGCAGGCGACGGTCCAGGTGACCACCGTGGTGCAGGAGATGCACATCGCCATCGGCGGCGGGCCCGAGCTGCTGGGGCGGCCCCTGGCCCGCGTGGTGCGCACGCTGACGGCGCCAACCTACGCCAGCATCCGCGGCATCACCGTCCTGGTCGGCGGGGGGCTGGACCGAGCCCTGAAGCAGCTGGGCCCGGTCCTGGGAGAGTCCCGCCCCGGCCCCGAACGCGAGGCCCTGCTGGGCGCCCTCAACGGGGTGGTCGGCGACCACCTCGCCGAGACCGGCAGCGCCCTGGCCATCCCGATGCAGCTCCGCCAGGCAGGAGCCCCGCTCGCCGACCCGGTCCCCGACTCCCGAGAGAGGCTCCTCCTCACCGTCCATGGCTCCTCGGCGACCGACGGCTGCTGGACCCGGCGCGGGCCCCATATGGGGGAGGCGCTGGCCCAGGCGCTCGACGCCACCCTGGTCGACCTCCGCTACAACTCCGGCCTGCACATCTCGACCAACGGGGCCCAGCTCTCGGCGCTCCTGGAGGAGACCGTCGCGGCCTGGCCCGTCCCGCTGACCGAGCTCGTGGTCATCGCCCACAGCATGGGCGGGCTGGTGATGCGCGCCGCCTGTCACGCGGCCGAAGAGGCCGGACATGGCTGGCGATCCCGCCTGCGGGCCATCGCCTTCCTGGGCACGCCCCACCACGGCGCTCCCCTGGAGCGCGGCGGCAACACCTTCGAGACGGCGCTGGGCCTGACCACCGCCAGCGCCCCCCTGGCCCGCCTGGGCCGGCTGCGCAGCGCCGGGGTCACCGACCTGCGCTTCGGCAATGTGCTCGACGAGCACTGGCATGGCCGCGACCGCTTCCAGCATGGCCCCGATCCCCGCCAGCGCCTGGACCTGCCCGCAGGCGTCGACTGCTACGCCCTGGCCGCGACCAGCGCACTCGATCCGGCCCCCTCGCTGCCAAGCGACGGGATGGTCCCGGTGGCCAGCGCCCTCGGTCACCACGACAGCCCGCCCCTCAGCCTGGACTTCCCTCCGGATCACCAGGCGATCCTCTTCGGCAAGAGCCACCTCGACCTGCTGGACGCGCCCGAGGTCGCCGAGCGCCTCCGGACCTGGCTGGCGCGATAGCCCCTGCGCGGAGGTGGACATGGCCAGCGGCTACGACCGGCACCAGCAGCGTCACGAGGACATCATGGCCTTGGGTCGTGAGCTCGGCCGACGCAGCCGCTCACGCTGCGAGCTGTGCGGGGAGCGCACCAGCCTGGAGATCGTCGAGGTCCCGCCCCTGCCCGAGCAGCCCGAGGCCGACCGCGCCTTGATGGTCTGCGCCCGCTGCCGCCCCGCCGTCGAGGGGGGCAAGCTCCTGGGCGACCCCGAGACCTGGCGCTTCCTGGCCGAGGCCATCTGGGGCGAGCTGCCGCCGGCCCAGGTCGTCGCCGTTCGGGCCACCCGACGCCTCGCGGCCCAGCGGGTCGACTGGGCCCGGGTCGCCCTGGACGGACTCTTCCTCGATCCCGAGATCGAAGCGCTCGTCTGACACGGATCACACACCCGTGACATTCGATGACAACAGAGCCGCTGGCTTGACACCCATCAGACAACCATGAGGTGTAGTCTACTCCTGCGACCCCCTTCTCCACGCAGCACGTAGTCGTACCAACGCAGCGAGACACGGCCAAAGGGCCGGTCACTCCTTGTCGTACACGTAGACCTCCAACCGTCGCAAGTACCTGTACCTGCAAACCCAATCGGGTGGCCAGCAACGCCGCCCTCGTCGGAGTGTCTCTCATGGCTGCATTCACGCCAAACCTCGCAATCCTTCTCACCTTCGCGGCCGCCACCGGCTGTGCCAGCACCTACGGGCTCGACGAGCTCGACGACGACACCAGCGACCTCGTCGGGGCCGACGACCTCGAACTGTCCGATCTCGACCTGCGCGAGGCCCGTCGAGGCCCGCGGCCGGCGGCCGACCCCACCCCCTACGGCTACTGGGGCATGAACGAATACGTCACCGCCGAGGGGCTGGCCGACGTGCAGTCCCGGCTGTCCGGAGTCACCTTCCAGGTCGCGAACGAGGCCCCCACCTGGACAGTGAACACCCTGCTGCCCATGGTCAGCGACGCGGGGATGACCGTCACCCTTCGCCTCGCCGGGGACCACGGCGGCTACACCACCAGCGCCGGCAGCTTCGATCTGGACGCCTGGAAGGACAAGATCGACGTCTGGGTCGGCTCGGGCGTGCAGGCCTGGATCGACGACGGGACCCTGACCGGGCATATGATCCTGGACGACATCCACAACTTCTCCGGCGCCGACCCGACCGGCGACCAGCTCGACGAGATGGCCCGCTACAGCGCCGAGGTGCTGCCCGGTCTGATGACCTTCGTGCGCTGCCAGGCCTCCACCATGCCGACGCCCTCGTACGGCCGCTACCAGCACCTGGACGCCTCGGTCAACCAGTACCAGTCGGTCGATGGAACCATCGAAGACTACTACGCCGAGGAGCTGGCGGCCGCGACCGAGCTCGACCTGGGCATCATCAACGGGCTCAACATCGCCGACGGCGGCGATGGGCGCAGCGGTCAGCCCGGCTGGCGCAGCGGGCGCTACGCGATGTCGGCCGCGGAGGTCATCGAGTACGGTTCGGCGCTGGCCGCCATGCCCGGCCTGGGCATGTTCTTGAACTGGGAGTACGACGGGTCGGAGGCCTGGTCGGACGGCACCATCGGCGCCGAATACTTCAACCGACCGGGGATGCAGCGCAGCCTGCGTCGCCTGGGCGGCATCGTCGCCGCGGTGGAGCGCACGCCGCTGCAGAGGGACTGACGCCTCAGCTCCCTCGGTTCGGATCGTCGGTTCAGATCGTCGCCAGCAGCGAACCCATCCAGATCAGGAACAGCGCGAAGAGCAGGGCACCTTCACCCCGGCTCAGGCGCATTCCGGTCCACATCAGCGGGAACAGCAACAAGCTCGCGGCGAGCATCCACCAGTTGTCGCGCTCCAGGATCTCCTGGGGCGCGATCAACGGATGGACCAGCGAGGACACGCCGACGATGCCCAGGACATTGAAGATGTTGGAGCCGACGATGTTGGTGATGGCGATGTCGTCGTTGCCGCGTCGCGCGGCCATCACAGAGGTGATCAGCTCGGGCGTGCTGGTCCCGGCGGCGACGATGGTCAGGCCG
>DDSR01000186.1 GCA_002343455.1 Deltaproteobacteria bacterium UBA2385
GAGGGGGGTTGGTGAACCTACAGTGAACGCCACCTCCGCCAGCGGGGTGGGGAGGGCAACCTCAGCTCTGCCTCTTTCCCAGCCGTGCCTCGACCCGGTCCAGGATCGCCTGCAACACGGCCTCCAGCTCTCCAGAGACCTCATGATTCCAGAACCGGATCACCTCGATCCCTTGTCCCTCCAACCACTTCGACCGCGCCTCGTCTCTGTCCTCGCGGTCGAGGTGGTCCGGTCCATCAACCTCGATCCCGAGCCGCGCTGCCGGACAGTAGAAGTCGAGGACATACGACCCCACGGGATGTTGGCGACGAAAACGATGCCCTCCGAGCCGGTGCCCGCGCAACGACGACCATAGCCGCGCCTCCGTCTCCGTGAGGGCGTGGCGAAGTTGTCGCGCGCGGGCTCGGGCATCTGCGTCGATCACACGACGCTCACATCGCCCCCGCCGCCTTCTCCATCAGCGCCTGCAGCCGCTTGGCGAAGCCCTCCGGGTCCTCCAGGCGCCCCTCGGCGATCGAGGCGTGGTCCAGCAGCAACCGCGCGAAGGGCTCCAGCCCGGTCTTGCCCTCACCGTTCAGGCGCGCCAGCGTCTTGACCATCGGGTGCTCGGGGTTGATCTCCAGCACCCGCTTGGAGGTCGGCACGTCCTGGTTGGCCGCCTTCAGGATGCGCTCCAGGTTGGCGCTCATCGCGCCCTCCTGGTTGACCAGGACCGAGGGGCTGTCCACCAGCCGGCTGGAGATGCGCACGCCGGCGACGTCCTCGCCCAGCAGGGCCTCCATGAAGTTGGCCAGGGGGGCGGCCTGGGCCTTGGCCTCCTTGGCGATGGGGTCCTCCTCCTCCTGCTTCTCCTCCAGGCTCTCCAGATCGCCGTGGGCGACGCTCTTCAGCGGCACGCCGTCGAACTCGGGCAGGTTCATCGTCACCCACTCGTCGACCGGGTCGTCGAGCAGGAGCACCTCCCAGCCCTTCTTCTTGAAGGCCTCCAGCAGCGGACTGTGCGCGATGCGCTCCTTGTCCACGTCGGCCAGGTACCAGATCTCCTTCTGTCCTTCGCCCATGCTCTCCTTGAGCTGGGCGAAGCTGCGCCAGCGGTCGACGACGTCGGTGGCGGTGCGGCTGGTGGTGGTCTTGAAGCGCAGCAGCGAGACGAGGCGCTCCTTGTCCTTGTCGCCGCCTCCGTCCAGGGCGATCTCGTGCACGCCCTCCTTCAGGATGTGGCCGAGCTGCTCCCAGAACTTCGCGTAGCCCTCCTGCTCCTCGGTGGCGAGCTCCTTCAGGCGGTCGAGGACGCGCTTGGTGAGCTGCTTCTTGATCACCCGCAGGGCCGGCGTCTGCTGGAGGATCTCGCGGCTGACGTTCAGCTCGACGTCGGGACTGTCCACGACGCCGCTGACCCAGCGCAGGTAGCGGGGCAGCAGGCCCTCGGCGCTGTCCAGCACCTTGACCCGGCGCTGGTAGAGCTTCAGGGCCGGCTTGAAGTCGAGGCGATCCATGGTCCAGGGGCGGCTGGCCGGGATGAAGAGCACCATGTCGAAGCTGACGTTGCCCTCGACCCGGGCGTGCGACCAGGCCAGCGGCTCCTGCCAGTCCCCGCCCAGGTGCCGGTACAGCGCTTTGTACTCGTCGGCCTGGATCTCGGAGGGCTCGCGCCGCCAGAGGGCCTGCTCCTGGTTGGCCCGCTCCTCGCCCACGCGCACCGGCCAGGGGATGAAGTCGCTGTGCTTGCGGACGATCTCCCGCAGCTTGTCGGCGTCGGCGAACTCCTCGGCGTCCTCCCGCATATGCAGGGTGATCAGCGTGCCGCGGCGGTCGCGGGTGCCCGGGGTGAGGGTGTAGCCGTCGCCGCCCTCGCTGGCCCAGTGGATGGGCTCGCTGCCCGGCCGGGCCGAGAGGCTGTCGACCGTCACCCGGTCGGCGACCATGAAGGAGGAGTAGAAGCCGACGCCGAACTGCCCGATCAGGCCGTCGGCGTTGTCCTTCTTGCCCTCGCGCTGCTCTTCGAGCGCCTTGCGGAAGGCGCGGGTGCCGGAGTGCGCGATCGTGCCGAGGTTCTTCTCGGCCTCCTCGGCGGTGAGGCCGATGCCGTCGTCCTCGATCGTGATGATGCGAGCTGCTTCGTCCACGGTGACGCGGATGCCGGCCTCCTGGCCCTCGGGCGGGCTGGCGGGCAGCAGGGCCGTGTCGGAGAGGCCCTCGAAGCGGGCCCGGTCGAGCGCGTCGCTGGCGTTGCTGACCAGCTCGCGCAGGAAGATCTCGCGGTCGCTGTAGAGGCTGTGCGTGACGAGGTCGAGGATCTGCCGGACGTCCGCCTGGTAGCGGTGGGTGGCGGGTTCGGCGGTCGGGGTGTCGAACATGGGGATCTCCCTTGGGGTTGGTGGGGGTCGGGTAGGCACCGACCGCCGGGGAGGCAAGGGGGCATATGCGGCCAGCGCGCGGAGGAAGGCGCGCAGATCGGCCTGGATCGCAGGGCCGGCATCGCGGAGGGCCTGTGCGCGTTCGCGGTGCGATCGGGGGTTCAAGGCGGACCCATAGGAGTGGCGGAAGAAGTGCCGAAAGGCGAGGAGCTCGCGAGCCGCGGTCAACGAAGGGGGGCCGAGCACCGCGGGTCGGATTCCCGCAATGGGCAGCGCCATGCGGTCCAACAGCTCGGCGTGCCAGCGGGGACCGGCCGAAGGACAGCCCTCAAGGGCACGGGCGATGCGCGCCAGGGCGCTCTCAAGGCTCCCGTACGAGTGGTGGAGGCAGACCGCGACGACGTACAGCTCAGGGTCTTCGTCGGTCCAGGTTCCCTGGTGCAGTGGTGCATCGAGCTTCTCGATCCAAACACCAAAGGAGGACAGATCGGACTGAACCTCGGCCTCCAGGACCCGCAGCTCACTCTCAGCCGCGCTCTTGCAGCAGCTCCCCATGGGCCAGGACCCGCGCTCGCAGGGTCGCGGGAGCCTCCTCCAGCCGGAGCAGGTCCACCGAGGGCGGCGCGACCTGCATCAGGGCCGCGAGAGCTTCGATGAAGCGCTCGGGCGCGAGTCCCTCGACGGCGAGGTCAAGATCGGAACGATGGTCGGGGCGGCCCCAGGCGTGCGAGCCGAAGAGCCAGACCCGGTCGACGCCGAAGCGAGAGGCGAGCAGGGCGGCCATGGCCTGGGCGGCCTGCTTGTGTTGGCTGGCCTGTTCGGCGCGCGCGCGATCTCGTCCCGCCGCTCGGAGCTCCAGGAAGGCGCGTGGATCGGGGCTCGGCTCAGGAGGCATGGGGTCAGGGTACCACGCTTCGACCACCTCGCCCCGCTCAGCGCACCGCCGCCTCCAAGGCCGCCCGCAGGGTGGCGTCCTCGGCCGTCACGACGCCGAGGTGCTTGTAGAGCAGCCGCCCGTCTTTGCCGTAGACCAGGGTGACCGGCAGCGTGTCCGCCCCAAAGGCCTTGCTGGTGGTCGCGGCGCCGTCCTGCAGCATCACCCAGGCCATGCCCCGCTCCTTGGCGGTGGCCTCGACCTTTGGCGGGAAGTCCTCCACCGCGACGCCCAGCATCACCAGGCCTTTCGGCGCCCACTCGCCGTGCAGGGCGCCCAGGGCCGGCAGCTCTTGGATGCAGGGCCCGCACCAGGTCGCCCAGAGGTTGACCANNNGGGCTCGGGGACGGCGGGCGGCGTCTCGACGAGCACGGGGGACTCGACGAGCACGGGGGTCTCGGGGAGGGAGCAGGCGAGGAGCAGGGCGAGGAGCATGGGTTGGGGCTAACAGCCGAGGCGTACTCTACCATCACCCGGTTGGGGAAGTCAGCTCGCAGAGGTCAATCCCCTTCATCCCACCACGCCTCGTCGCAGTCGATGTACGGCTCTATTGCTTCCTCGTCGCAATAGGGCCAGACTCCATGGTCGCCGATCCGTCCGCATCCGTAATGTTCCGTCTTTCCGAGCATTCGGCTGCAGGCGGTACCGTAGATTCGGTCCAGGGTCGCTTTCATCCATGTCATGCTCCACCAGGTGGAGAGCCCATAGGCCCCTTCAATGTCGGGATCACAGCTCACAGGCTCGGGATCCAGGTCACACCCGATGTGGTCGCCGTAGATTCGGTGTGAGGCTTCGTGAACTAGGATGAGGCTGATCAACCCCACGTTGGTCTTCGAACCATCACCGCCAATGCTGGGGCCGTCAGTCCAGGAGATGCTCTCGCCGTGCAGCTTCACCAGTCCGTCCTTATGGGCGGCCATGTAGCTCCGGTCATTATCCTCGTACCGAATGGTCTCGATGGCCTGGGTGGTAAACTCGAACATCACCTCCCCAAGTCCGACGCCGTCTGGCATATCGGACGCAAACTGCTGCATCTTGGCCGGTGCGAGATCAAGTTGCTCCGGGCTCAGCGGTCCAGCCGTGGTCCCGGCGATCGTCAGCAGAGAGGCGATGAGGTTCTTGCCAACAGAGTCTGGATAGTTGAAGGGGGCCGGCTCCTCGTCAAAGCTCCTCCAGTCCACACAGTAGTGCTGGCTGATCGCCTCGACACAACCGAGGTCGACTGAGTACTCGAGCCGACCCATCAGGTAGCCAGAGTCGGGGTCGTCCGAATCATAGCCGCAGACAGCCATCAGATCCTCGTAGTCCCACCGCTCGCAATGATTCATGTACGGGTGGCAGGCAATGCCCTGCAGGAACAGCAAGAGCAGGATGGCGTGAGAGGGTCCGGTTCCCGGCACAAGACGGCGCATGGGATCACCCGGCCTGAAGCAGGTAGATGCCGGCGGTGCACAACTCCTGACCCTGATACAGAACCGAGTCCAGACGCAACACCAGTCCCTTGGCCGTGCTCTCGGACAGGACAGCCCCCGTGACCCGGATGCCGTCCCGTGACCCGGTGAACCGTTCAACCCCGCTACGCAACACGAGCCGGCTTGACACCTGCAGGTCTGGCATGCCGAATGGCGACAGGGTGATCCATCGCCGGTCCGCGTCCTCGTTCACCTGAACGCCGATTCGTTGGGCCCAGCCCCCAATACAGCCCAGCTCGGACAAGGTCGTCCCGTAGGTGGTCGCCTGAAACCCTTCGTCCTCGTCGTGGAGCTGGGCTAGTGTAGGCTCGCCGCATCGCCACTCCATCGACACCGTGGTCAGGGGCGCCCGGGTGGAGAGGTGTTCTTCCACGACGAAGGTCGACGAGCCCACGACATCACCATCGGGGAATGAGGCGCCCGCTCCGTTGAGTACGACCACCGAGTCTCCGATTGACTGCAGGCGGTCGTCATGGCCGACCCGCCATCGTTCGCGGTCGCCGCGGAGGAGCTTGACCGGTTGGCGCCAGCGGGCGCGCGGCTGGATGGACAGGATCCGAGAGGTGGCAGTCAGCGCGCCGGTTCCGGAGATCATCACCGGGCGCATCAAGGAGGTCGAGCGATCGTCGCCGTCCAGGTTCACCGTCTGGATGGGGATCAGCATGAACTGGCCGCTTCCTGCCTGGCAGGTTGTGCCAGGATCGAAGCGTGGGCTAGTCGCTACAGTCGGAAGGACTTCGAGGGGTGATCGGCCATACAAGCAGATAGACAGATCCCCTCGGACATACTCGTCACATCTCCCCTCACTTGCCCGTGTCGCGTCAGCAATCTCCACGACCAGCAGGTCGACCTCGCAGCTTCCGTCCGTAGACTCCGACTCACATTCCCGAAGCGTCCCCAGGTCATCCGTCGTGACGGTCTTTGCTCGCCAGCAGTCCTCTCCGATGGTGACAACCTCCACGGCGTTGGACCGGTAGGTGTCGGTCGCGAGTGGCCAAGTGTTAGTTGGATTCCACTTGTCCTGGTCAAACGCGAGCTTGATCTCCAGCCCGGCGGGATCGGGGACGTCTTCCCCAACGATGGCGAAGCCGGTCAGGTCGTCGAATCGGACCGTGTCGCCCATGCCGTGTTCTGTCGGGTCATAGATGAGGGAGCAGATTCCCGCAACTTCCAGCGCAGGAGAATCGACGGTGTACTCAGCCTCCATGCAGCCGTCGACCTCGATGTCATCGCACGGGTCATCGCCGCCGGGGATGATGCCTGTATCCTCCGGAATCGGTTTGAAGCCGGAATCCGACCCACACCCGACCCCCCCAACGACCGCCAGGGCCGCCAGACCGACCATTTCCCCGCGACGCACTACCGGACTTCCTTCGGCTCGACGCGGATCGTCGCGCTGCACATCTGGATGGCGCCGGCCGAGCCGTTCTTCGCTTCGACGCCGAACTGGACGAACGACCGGACCGTGGTGGCGAGCTGGGTGATGTCCACGTACACGGTGGCCGGGATGGTACCGTTGCCCTGCAGGTAGGCCGTGTGAATGGGCTTGGACGCATCCCAGCTTACCCCGTCGTCGGAGTAGCGCAGCGCCGGCCGAAGCTCGCAGTCGCCCGAGTCCTGGCTGAGCTCGTAGGCTGCCCGCACCTCCAACAGGCCCGCGCTCTCCATCGGCTCGCTCATCGGGTGGAAGACCGTCGAGGTGGTCCCCAAGGTCCAGACAGGCTGGGGGCCGAAGAACCAGGTCCGCGGAAGGCGCCGGAGAGTGGCCCACGAAGGGGACTCCAAGATGGTGAGCGAGAGTACCCCGAAGACCAGGGTACCCAGGACCGTGGAGACGATGGCTGCGTTGCTGACCGACTTTCGCATCACGAGGCTCCTGTTTGGGCCCCGTGGTGAGGCCCCGTGGTGAGGCCCCGTGGTGAGGCCCCGTGGTGAGGCCCCGTGGTGAGGCCCCGTGGTGAGGCCCCGTTGTCGGAACCTTACTACAGGTGATTCGTGCCCGGGAGAATATTTTGAGGTGTCTCGCCAAACCTCGCGAGCGTCTCGAAGAGCCACGGGCAATGAGCATGGTAGAGAGATAACCCCGTCGAGGATCGACCTCCCTGGAGCCAATCATGACCTACGCCCCCTCAGCGACCTGGGACCTCGAGTCCGTCCTCCCCGGCGGCCCCGGGGGCGACGCCTTCGCGCGGGAGGCCGAGGCCCTCGGCGCCGAGCTCGCCTCCCTGACGGCCCAGGCCGACGCCCTGCCCGCGGTGCCCGAGCCCGCCGCGCTCGCCCGGGTACTGCTGGATCTGCTCGCCCTGAGCGAGCGGCTTGATCAGCTCGGCACCTTCGCCGGTTGCTCGGTAGCGGCGGACGCCTCCGGCAAGGCGGCCATCCGCGCCGACAGCCTCGCCAACGACCTCCACAACCGCTTCTCCCGCGCCTGGGTGGTGCCCAACGCCCGCGTCGGGAGCTGCGACGAGGCCCTGTTCTCTGTGCTGCTGGCCCTGCCCGAGCTGGCCGAGCTGCAGGGCCTGCTGCTGGAGAAGCGCCGGCTGGCCCGCTTCCGCCTGCCCGAGCAGCAGGAGGCCCTGGCCGCCGAGCTGATGCGGGACGGTGTCTCGGGCTGGGGTGAGCTCTACGATATGGACGCCGGCGCGCTGCGCATCCCCTTCGATCGCGGCAACGGGCTGGAGTCCCTCTCGCCCGGCCAGCTCTCGCCCCTGCTCGGCCACGACGACAAGGATCTGCGCGACCGCGCCTCGGCCGCGCTGCAAGAGGGCTGGCGGCCGATCGCCCCCCGCGCCGCCAAGGTGCTGACCCACCTCACGGGCACCCGGATGGTGCTCAACGAGCGCCGCGGCCTGCATATGCTCGACGAGCCCTGCGCCAACGCCAAGATGGAGCCTCGCACGCTGGAGGCGATGATCGAGGCGACCCGCCGGGCCCGGCCGCTGATGCGCCGCTACCTGGCCGCCAAGGCCCGCCACCTGGGCCAGGACTCTCTGTCCTGGGCCGACACCTACGCCCAGGTCGGCACCGGCGGCGGCAGCCACTCCTACGAGGACGCCCAGCGCTTCATCGTCGAGCAGTTCGAGTCCTTCTCGCCCTCGCTCTCCGGCTTCGCCCGCAGGGCGCTGGAGGGCCGCTGGGTCGAGGTCGAGGATCGCCCTGGCAAGCGCGGTGGCGGCTTCTGCGCCGACCTGCCGCTGTCCCGCCAGAGCCGCATCTTCATGACCTGGGGCGGCAGCGCCCGCAGCCTCAGCACCCTGGCCCACGAGCTCGGCCACGCCTTCCACAACCACGTCCTGCACCAGGTCCCCGCGGCCCAGCGACGGGTGCCGATGACCCTGGCCGAGACCGCCTCGACCTTCGCCGAGCTGCTGGTGCGGGAGGCCTCCCTGGCCCAGGTCACAGATCCCGGCGCGCGGCTGCGCCTGCTGGACGCCTCGCTCTCCGATGCGCTGGCCTTCCTGGCCAACATCCCGGCCCGCTTCGAGCTGGAGCAGGCGCTGTACCGGATGCGCGCCCAGGGCCCGCTGGATCCCGAGGCGTTGGACGCCGAGTGTGTGTCCATCTTCCGCGACTGGTACGGTCCCTCGGTGCCGCAGGTGGATCCCACCTTCTGGATCAGCAAGCTGCACTTCTACATCCCGACCCTGTCCTTCTACAACTTCCCCTACACCTTCGGCTATCTGTTCTCGAACCTGGTGTACGAGCGCTTCCGCCCCCTCGGCGCGGCCGGCGCGCCCGGCTACGAGCAGCTCCTCCGCCGCACCGGGGACGCCTGGGCCGAGCCGATCGCCCAGGAGGAGCTGGGGCTGGACCTGGGGCTGCCCGAGACCTGGACGCGGGCGCTGTCGCCGGTGGAGCGGGATCTGGAGGCCTTCCTGGCGATCGTCGGGGAGGGGTAGAGGGATGATGCTCCTCGCCCTGGTGCTGGCCGGCTGTGAGGCCGAGCCCTTGCCGAGCTGGGACTCGAAGCTGGCCGTCGATCCCGGTTCGATCGCCGGCCGGGTCTGCAACGCCACGGGCGGGGGCTGGCTTCAAGGCGCCACGGTCTACACCCACGTGACGGACAGGGACAGGATCCTCGAGACACGCCTGGTCTACACCGACCGTGACGGTCGTTGGCTGATTGATGACCTGCCAGGGGGCAGGATGTACGACATCTTTGTGTATCACGGCTACGTCCCACTCGATGACCAGGCCGAGGAAGGGGTGTGGCTTGGTGATGGCACCACGGTCGTGCTACCCGAGCCCTACTGCGTCGACCCGTCCGTCTACAATGTCGCCGTCGTCAGCGGCTCCCGCGACGACTTGGAGTCTGTCCTTCACGAGATCGGCCTGACCGAGGTCGACCGGGTCGACGGGCTGGACCCGAGCGCGCTGCTCGCCTTCCTCTCCGAGCTGGACGCGCTGCGCGCCTACGACTTCATCTTCGTCAACGGCGGCCACGAAGAGGACGGCATCGTCACCGACGCCCAGGTGCAGGAGAACCTGCGCGCCTATGTCGAGGGTGGCGGGTCGCTCTTCGCCAGCGAGCAGGCCTACGATCTGGTCGAGCAGACCTGGCCGGAGAAGCTGGAGTTCATCGGCAACGACAGCCTGCCCGACGACGCCCAGGTCGGGTCCATGGGGGTCGTCAACGCTGCGGTCTTCGACCCGAACCTGGCGTATTGGTTGAACGCCGACCATTTCGAGATCGGGTACACGATGTCCGAGTGGGCGCCGATCGAGAGCGTCGACACGGAGTCTGTGACGATACACCTCAAAGGGAACGTCTCCTATTCCGACGGCGAGCTGAGCCAGGCCCCGCTGATGGTCAGCTTCAACAGCGGCGAGGGACAGGTGGCCTACAGCAGCTTCGGGGTGGCCGAGAACGACAGCCCCGAGCTGCGGAAGCTGATGCAATACCTGTTCTTCGGCCTGTAGAACGGTGCAAAGGAGCTCAACGAATGAGAGGACCCCTGCTGCTTCCCCTGCTGATCTTCGGCTGCGCACGGAGCGCTCCCGTAGAGGCTATCGGCGACCCGGCCGGGCCTGTTGCTCAGTGCGGGAACGTGGGCGCGCTGCCCCTCAGCACACGCCTCGCCTTGCTTGACGGTCGACTGGAGATGATGGTGCCGGAGGGCGCCGGCTTGAGCCCCATGACCGCCTCGATCATGTCCGCGCCCGAGCCGGAGGCCTTGCACTCCAGGGTGTATCTTGAGCTCGGCGACGAGAAGTACGTCGTGATGGTGTCGGAGCTGTTCCAGCGTGCCGGCGAGGGGTTCTCCGAATCGATCGCCGTGGCCGGAAGCCGACTGGAGCGGCTTGAGCTTCTGAATGGGGGCAGTGTCACGGTGCAGCTGCCCGAGGTGCTCGACACCAGCACCGAGGCGGTGCTTGTGGCGCAGGTGACGGTGCAGCACCCCGACTCGTCGTTGCAGACCATCCACTTCTACGTCAACCCGCAAGCCGCCACCGATGCGGCCGCCTGTCATGCGATGGTGATGGCATCGGTGCGCAGCCTGGCCGTCGGGCCGCGGGCTCTGCAGGTCGGTGGTCCGGTGTCGCTGCCCACGGGTCCAGCGGACGAGACGCTCAACCTGATCCTGCCCGATGGATGGACGACCTATCAGCGCACTGGCCCCGACTTCGTCGTCCACCACCTCCAGGAGATCGGGACCACCGCCGACGCCGGTGCGTTCGGCCTGGTGTACTTCGGCGGGCATCCAAGCCCGATGTCCGATGGATCGGGCCAGAAGGTCGAGCGATCGCTGTTCGGGGCGCCCCAGAGCTTCACCCGCTTTGGCAACGGTGAAGCGGTCGCCTGGGAGGCCCTGGTAGCGGTGCACGGGCCGCTCCAGCTCCAGCTTCCCGCCGGCGAGCTCGCCGTGGGGGTGCCACGGGCCGGCTGGTTCGCCCACGTGATGGTTGGTTCCCTCGACGGGTCGCAAACGCGCGTCGAGCCGATGTTGGACGCGCTGGGGGCGGCCAGCTGGGGGCCGTAGAGGGGCCCTCGCTCAGCGCCCCTGCGGCCCCGAAAGGCTGCCGTCCTGGGCGATCTGCACCGCCGTGTCGGGGAAGTCCTCGGCCGAGAGCGTGCGCAGCAGGTCGATCGACCGACCCTGCGGGTCCTTCATCGGCACCCCCTCGCCCTCCAGCCAGGTCGGCAGGACCTTGCCTCCCAGGAAGCGCCCCTCTCGGTCCATCTGCAGCTCCAGCACCGCGCTGATGCCGTTGTTGCCCGAGGTGTTGAAGGGTCCGTAGGTGGCGAAGTTGCCGAGCGAGTAGGCCACCAGGCGGTCCTTGTAGACCTCCATCCCGCGCAGGACGTGCGGTCCGTGGCCGATGACCGCGTCGGCGCCGGCGTCGATCACGACCCGGGCGAACTGGCGCAGGTTGCCGCGGTTCTCGCCGTAGAAGGTCTCGCTGCCCTGGGGCACGCGGATGGCCTTGCTGCCCTCGGCCCCGCCGTGGAAGCTGACGACCACGATGTCGTGCTCGGCGGCCAGCGCCCGGACCAGGGCGGCGGCGGTGTCGTGGTCGTTGACGTAGTGACTGTTCTGGCTGGTGTGGAAGCCGATCACGGCGACCTTCAGGCCCTTGACCGTCAGGGAGGCGATGTCCCCCGGCCGCCCGGTGTGGGCGATGCCCTGGGCGTCGAGCACCTTCTCGGTCCGTTCGCGGCAGTACTCGCCGAAGTCGCCGGCGTGGTTGTTGGCGGTCGACACCACGTCGAAGCCCGCCTGCTTGTACAGCGCGCCGTAGCGCTCGGGGCTGCGGAAGGCGTAGCAGCGGCCGGCAGGGGTGTCGGGGCTGCACTTGCTGGTGCTGCCGCCATCGCAGAGGGGGCCCTCCAGGTTTCCAAAGGTCAGATCGGCGTCGCTGAGCAGGTCGGCGACGTCGGAGAACATGCTCTTGCCGTCGTCGGGGGCCAGCATCCCCGCCTGGAAGTCGGTGCCGATCATCATGTCCCCGACCGCCCGCAGGCGCAGGGTGGTGCCCGCGGGGGCGGTCGAGGCGAAGCTGGCCGGGGCGGCGGCCTTGCCCTTGGCGACGATCGACTGCAGGCCCGCCTGGTCGCGGGCCTGGGCCAGCGAGTCGGCCAGGCCCTTGCGCTGCGGGTCGACCTTCTGCACCGCCTCCCAGGCGCTGACGACGCCCGGCCAGTCGGCCTGGATCCAGTGCGCCCAGCCGAGCTCCCACTGGCACTCCAGCGTGATCGCCGGGTCCGCCTGGCGGGCGATACAGCGCTGCAGCGCCATCGCGGCGCCCTCGGCCTTCTTCTCGGCCAGGAGCTGGCGGCCGAGGTCGAGGTCGGACTGGGCCAGCTCGGCTGGGGAGGCGAGGGCGATGGAGGAGGTGAGGAGGAGGGTGATCATGGCGGGGGATTAACGCC
>DDSR01000350.1:0-7058 GCA_002343455.1 Deltaproteobacteria bacterium UBA2385
GGACAGGACTGCGGCGTCGCGGTGTCGACTTCGAGTCATGCGCCCGGTACCTGCTTGCGCTACAGTGAGGGGCGAACTCCCCCCCGACACAACGGAGCAGCTTCCATGCGCATCGAACTCCTCGGCCTGGCCGGAATCCTCGTCCTTACCTCCCAGTTGGCCTGCGCCGACAAGGACATCCCCGACGACACCACGGACGGCGGCGCCGATGGCGGCGGCGCCGACGGCGGCGCGGACGGCGGCGGCGGTGACGGCGGCGGCGACGCGGGCGACGACTGCGGCGGTGACATCGCCTCGGCCTGCGAGCTGGAGATCGACGAGACGAAGGGCTTCGCCCAGATGGCCGAGGTGCTGGACCCGGCGGGCGACCGCGACTTCTTCAAGATCAGCATGGGCGCGGGCGAGATCCTGGCCGTCGGCACCCTGGCCTACCGCTTCACCGGCTCGGCCGAGCCCGACACGGTCCTGCGCCTCTACAACAGCGCCGGCACACTGCTGGCCACCAACGACGACATGCCCTTCCGCATCCAGGAGACCGACTCGGCGCTGTACTACCAGGCCAAGGTCGACGAGGACGTCTACCTGGAGGTCCTGGAGTGGAGCGACTGGGATCCCGGCTACGACCCGGCCGGCGGCCCCACCTTCGAGTACGAGATCGTCGCCTTCAACGGCAGCGTCCTGGATCCCGAGCCCGACAACAACACCGTCGAGGGCATCGTGGACTGGGTCGAGACCCAGAAGAGCGTGCCCTACTACGGCACCTTCTGGCACGACGACGCCTACCCCTGGGAGTTCTGGGGCATGATCGACGAGGTCGGCGACGTCGACATCTTCCCTTCGATCACCTTCAAGGAGGACGTCGTCTGCGCCTACACGGTGTGGCCGACCTACCTGCACGACCTGGAGCCCTCCTTCACCCTGCACGACGCCGAGGGCAACGAGCTCGCCTACCAGCCCGATCCGATCTACAGCCTGGATCGATCGAACTACTTCGCGGGCATGGCCCCCCACAGCGGCGACGGGCTGGTCTTCTCGATGAAGGCCGAGACCGAGTACTACCTGACGGTGGCCGACCAGGGCGGAGCCAGCGGGGTGGGCACCTTCTACCCCGGCGTGCTGCGCTGCTTCACCTGGAACACCGACGTCGTGACGGTCGAGACCAGCGACACCGACAACAACACCGTCCTCGCGGCGCAGGCGCTGAGCATGACGGAGTCCACCTCCGGCGGCCTCTGGTACGGCTTCATGTCCGGCGAGATCGACACCACGGACATCCTCCCCGACGAGCGGGACTCCTACCGGATCACCACCGGCGACACCGGCGGCTCGCTGGACGGCAAGCTCCTCTCGGTGGTTCTCCAGGCCGAGTCGGTCGGCGGCAAGCTCGACGCGGCGATCACGGTCTACGGCAGCGACGCGACGACGGTGCTCGCGACCGCAACGACGAACGACTTCGACTCGGGCGCCGACCCGGCGATCATCGACCTCGTGCTGAGCGGCGTGACCTCCAGCATCTACGTGGTGGTCGAGGCCGAGGACGCCTCGATGATCGCGGGCGCCAACCAGTACACCGCCTCGGTCTACGTCGCCGAGTAGTCCCCATGGCGCCGGAGCGCCCGTCGACGGGCGCGCCTCGGTCAGGGGGCTTCCCCCCTGACCGAGGGCTCGCTCAGCGCTCCAGGCTTCGTCCGCCGGCCTCGCCCTGGATGTGGAATTCCACGCGGCGGTTGGCCGCGTAGGCCTCCTCGCTGGTCCCCGGCTGCAGCGGCACGGTCGGCCCGTAGCCCCGGGCGGTCAGGCGCGTGGCGCGGATGCCGCCCTGCTCGACCAGGTAGGAGCGGACCGCCTCGGCCCGACGGCGCGAGAGGTCCATGTTGTGCTCCAGGCTGCCCTGCGCGTCGGTGTGGCCCTGGATCTCGAGCTGGGTGATGGAGCTGTTGGTCGCCAGGATGCTGGCCACCTCGTCCAGGACCCGGATGCTCTCGGGCTTGAGGATCTCGCTGTCCAGCTCGAAGAAGACCTTGTCCATGATGCGGATCTGGCCCTCCTCGACCTTGGCGCGGGCCGAGCGGAGCACGACCTCGACCTCGGTGCCGGCGTTCTTGCGCACCTCGACCGTGCGTCGGCCGGCGCCCAGGCCCTCGGCCGTGACGTAGAGCTGCCAGGTGCCGACGGGCACCTCCTGGCGGGTCAGGCCGTCGGCGCCCATCTGCAGCTCGACCTCGCGGGTGGAGCCGCTCTCCAGCAGCCGCCCCGTGGCCGCCACCGGGCGCCCCTCCTCGTCGACGACGGTCACCTGGAGGATTCCGTTGAGGGTCGGGGTCAGCTTCAGGCGGGCCTCGTGCCGCTCGGCCGCCGGGACGTCCATGCTGGCGGAGAGCGTGCCGTAGCCGGGCGCCTTGATCGTCAGGCTGTAGCTGCCGGGGTTCATCCCCCGGCGGACCTCGCCATCGGCCGCCGACCAGGAGCCGCCCGAGGGGCCGGTGTCGACCTCGACGGTGGCGCCGGCGACGGGGCGGTTGGTCTGGTCGTCGACCACGGTGATCACCACCAGGGTCTGGCCCGGCCCGACGGTGTCCCCTCCGGCGGCCGCCTCGCTCTCGCCTCCACGGAGCGGGGGGGCCCAGGCGATCCCGGCGAAGAGCCGGTAGTCGGGCGAGCCGATGCCGGTGCTGATGCCCGCGCCGCCGCCCAGGGTGGCCAGCAGGCCGGAGATCGGCTCCAGCCGCAGGGCCGCGCGCGCCTCCATCGGCATGTTGCCCGGCGCCTTCTGGCTCTGGAGCAGGTAGTCTCCGTCGATCTCGGCGATGGCCCAGAGGGGGAGGTCCCCGTCCAGCAGCGGGACGCTCGCCCCGGCGCCCCAGGTCATGCGGGTGCCCCAGGTGACGTCGCCGATGGTGGCCTTGCTGCCGCCCGCGGCGCCCGCGTTGGCGGCCACGACGAAGCGGTCGCCGTAGCTGACGCCGGCCTCGACCTGGGCGAGGGGGCCGGGCTCGCCCAGCCAGTCTTCGCCGCTGCCGGTCGGCAGGTCCAGGCGGGCGCCCAGCGAGAGGCCCAGCGGGTCGGAGCGCCGGTCGAGGAGCTCGGCCTTGGCGTCCAGGGCCACATCACCGAGGAGCCGGAAGCCGTCGACGTCGAAGCCGCTGCTGACCAGGTGCAGGGGCAGGGCGACGCCCAACCGCAGAGGGGCCCAGTTGTAGAAGGCGGTCAGGTCCGCTGTGCCGACGCTACCCAGGATGCGCTCGTCCTCGCGGTCGTCGTCGTAGCGGTAGATGAAGGGGTCCCGGGCGTAGTTGAACATCAGGCCCGCGCCGATGCCCTGCTGCCCGATGGCCGTGTCGTCGATCGTGACCAGCGCGCGGCCGTCCACCGAGGGGGCGAAGCGCTGGGCGTTGAGCTCGACCTGCTGGGCGTGGGCGGCGCCGGAGGAGGCGGCGAGGCCGGTGGCGCCCAGGGCCAGCATCATGCGGCGGCTGCGCCGGCGGCGGGCCAGGCCGAGGATGGCGAGGCCCAGCGGACCCAGCAGGGCGCCGGCGGGGAGGGCCGAGCAGGAGCCGCCGGTGAAGTGTCCGTCCGAGAAGGGCGGCTGGCCGCCGGTGTCGATGCTGCCCCCGTCCGCGCCGCCGTCGGTGCCCGGGTCGCCCGTGTCGGCGCAGGGCCCGTCGTAGTCGTCGGCGTCGACATAGTTGGGGATCCCGTCGCAGTCGATGTCGTCGGTGCCCTCCACCTCGTCGGACTTGCCGTCGTCGTCGCTGTCCAGGTCCAGGTAGTCGGGCGTGCCGTCCTCGTCGGTGTCGACCTCGCCCTCGACCGAGCTGGGGATGCCGTCGTCGTCGTCGTCGGGGTCGCAGAAGTCGGGGATGCCGTCGCCGTCGCTGTCGCGCAGGCCCTCGACCAGGTCGGGGATGCCGTCGCCGTCGCGGTCGTCGGGGTCCTTGCCGTCGCAGATCTCCTCCAGGACGTCGGGGATGCCGTCCTTGTCGGTGTCGTCGCTGTCGTCGGTCTCCGGATCGGTCTCCCAGGGGTCCTGTTCGCCGTCGCCGTCGGCGTCTTCGTCGCCGTCGCTGACCCCGTCGCCGTCGCTGTCGGGGTTGGTCGGGTCCGTCGTGCTGTCCGGATCGGCGTCCGCCTCGAAGCAGCCCGCGCTGGTGTCGGTGTCCGGCAGCGGCTCGGTCACGCCCAGCTCCAGGCCGTCGGGCAGCCCGTCGCCGTCCGTGTCGCAGTTGAGGGGGTCCGTCCCCCAGATCTCCACCTCGTCCCCGTCGGACAGGCCGTCGTCGTCCGTGTCGGCGTCGTCGGGGTCGGTGCCGAGCTTGATCTCCTGCGGCATCGTCAGGCCGTCCTCGTCGGCGTCGATGGCGATGGCGTCGCTCCAGCCGTCCTCCAGGCTGCCCAGGCCGGCGCTGTCGTCGTGGATGCCCATGTCGGCGTCGAGCAGGATCACGCTGGCGGTCGTCGAGGTCCCGACCAGCAGGTGGAAGTCCTCGGTCATGCTCATCGGGGCCAGCAGGCTGCCGCTCATCAGCAGCTCGTAGGGGATCTGGAGGTCGATGAAGTAGTCCAGATCGCCGTCGATGAAGCTGGAGGCGGCGCTGACCCGGGCGTCACCGAGGGTGACCGACCCCAGGTCCAGGGGGAACTCGGCGGGGTCGGAGGTGCCGCCGCTGCGGGTCTGGTTCTCGTAGACGACGAAGAGGTCCGAGGGCCCCGAGATGCCGGCGCTGAGCTCGTAGTTGCCCAGGTCCCCGTCGGTCTCGAACTGGAAGCCCCAGCCTCGCGAGTACAGCAGGCCGCTGGAGAGCCAGGGCGTGTCGTTGATCCGCATCCGCATGTACAGCATGCTGTCGTCGGCGTACCAGTAGGCGGTGGCGAGCGCGTCGCTGTCCTCGCCGACCAGGTCGGTCGCGTCCTGGGTGTCGTCGTGGTCGCCGGTGAGGTCGGAGACGGGCAGCCCGCCGCGGGTGAGGGGTACCCACTCGTCCGATGCCGGCCAGGCGTGGGCGGCGGTGGGCAGGCCCAGGAGGGTCAGGAGGAGAAGAGCACGCATGGGGGACCTCGACAGGGGTTTGACTTAGTCTATCGCATCGCGATAGTTCTTGACAGGTCAACGCATGGTTCGCCGCACCGCGGCGCGATGGCTGCGATAGTCGTGCAGCGAGGAGGGAGCTGTGCTTCCCATGGACCGTGGTGTGGACGTCTCAGATGACCTTGCAACCCGGATGCAACGCCTGCGCCAGGTGCTGGCCGAGATGGGCCGGGTCCTGGTGGCCTTCTCCGGGGGGGTGGACTCCGCCCTCGTCCTCAAGGTCGCGCACGAGGTCCTCGGCCACAACGCGACCGCCCTGACCGCCGTCAGCCCGACCTTTCCGCCTGAAGAGCTCGCCCTGGCCAGGGACCTGGCCGGAGGGTGGGGGGTCGAGCTCCTCCTGGTCGACGCCCACGAGCTCGAGCAAGAGGGCTACGCCGCCAACGCCGGCAACCGCTGCTACTTCTGCAAGACCGAGCTGTACGCGCTGGCCCACGCCACCGCCCGCCAGCGAGGGGTCGCCTGGATCTGCGACGGCACCATCACCGACGACCTGGGCGAGCACCGGCCGGGCCTGCAGGCCGCCGACGAGGCGCGGGTCAGGCACCCCCTGGTCGAGGCGGGCTTCGACAAGGCCAGCGTCCGCGAGGCTGCGCGGCTGTTGGGCATCCCCATCTGGGACAAGCCGGCCTTCGCCTGCCTGGGCAGCCGCTTTCCGGTGGGCACTCGGGTCACGGTCGAGCGCATCCGGCAGGTCCAGCGGGTCGAGAGCGTGCTGCGGACCTTCGGGATGAGGCAGTTCCGAGCCCGCTGGCACGAGCTGGAGGGGCGTCCGATGTTGCGCCTGGAGCTGGATGCGGCGGAGATGGCCTTGATGGCCGACCCCGCGCTACGAGAGGCGGTGGTCGAGGTCGCGACGGCGGAGGGCTTCTCGTGGGTGACGATGGATCTTCAGGGCTACAGCAGGGGACGGCTCTCGCATCGGATCTCGCCGGCCGGGGCGAGCTGAGGCCGATCGAGCTGGATCGAGGGGATCGCCCGGACCCTGCCCTGCGCGGCCAGGGGCGCCGGGTGGCCTTCGAGCTGCTGGCCTTGTGGCTGCTGACCCTGCTGGCCATTCGGGCGGTGGTCGAGCTGCAGGCGGGGGTCGGGCTGCCCGACTGGGTCCTGGCGGCGGTGCCCCTGGCCTTCATCTACGCGCCGGTCCTGCTCTGTCACCTGCGCAAGGTCGACTCCTGGAGCTATCGCCTCAGCATCCCCGCCTTTCGGGACCTCCGCTCCTGGGGGGCCGCCCTGAAGCTTGCGGGCCTCGCCACGCTGGTGATCATCACCCCCTGGGTGCTGCTGTACCATGGCTGGCAGAGCCTGCTCTTCGGCCTGGGACCCGGCGATGGCTGGCCCGACGGGGCCGCCATGGCGCTGATCCTGGTGGGCGAGACACCCCCGAACCTGGTCTTGCGAGGGGTCGAGGCGATCGCCGGCTCGCCCGAGCAGGGCATGGTGATCCTGGCGGCCTTGCAGGTCCTGACCTTGATCGCCTACCAGCTGTTCTTCGTCGCCATCCCCGAGGAGTTCTTCTACCGCGGCTACGTCCAGACCCGCCTCAACGAGCTGCTGCCGCGGCGCTTCCTGGTCTTCGGCACGCCGATGGGCTGGGGCTCGGTCCTCGCCACCCTCCTCTTCGCCTTCGGCCACTCGCTGGTGCTCTTCCAGTGGTGGCACTTCGCCACCTTCTTTCCCGGGATGGTCTTCGCCTGGATGCGCGAGCGCACGGGCGGGGTCGTCGCCGGCGCGCTCTTCCACGCTGCATGCAACGTGATCGTCGTCCTGCTGGACAACTACTACGGCCTGCCCCGACTGCGCTGAGCGGCTCAGCCCTTCGGCTTGGGGCTGCGCGGGGCCCGGGGTCGGGGGGCGCGAGGGGGGGCCGGCTCGGCCACGGCTGGGGCGCGCTGGGCGGCGATGGCCTTGTCGACCGCGACCTGGACCGACTGCTCGATCAGCGCCGGGAGGCGGGCGTCGATCACCGCCT
>DDSR01000350.1:7069-20825 GCA_002343455.1 Deltaproteobacteria bacterium UBA2385
GGCGTCGATCAGCGCCTCGACCGCGGCCTGCCGTGCGGCCTGCTCGTCGAGCTCCTGCAGGCGGTCCTCCAGCTCCTCCAGGGTGTCGGCGACCTTCTTGATCCCCGCCGTGGCGCCGCCGAGCTGCCCTCGCAGGCTGTTGACCAGGTCACGCAGCTCCTTGAAGTCGGTGCGGTTGGGGATCTGGCGCTGGTCGAGGGTCTCGAGGATGACGTCCTCGACGGGTCGACGGAAGAAGGGGAGGAGGGTGTCGGCCAGGGTGGCGGAGATGAAGTCGGCGGTGCTGCCCATTGGTCGTTCCGGTGGAGCGAGGGGAGGGGAAGATCGATGCAGCGAACCATTGCCGCGATCCGATGTCGTACTGCAGGCCACTGCTGCCATGGTGCCCCCTAATGGCCCCCGAACTTCCACACCAACCACCAGAAGCCACACTCCGACCGCCCGCGAGCCTTGCGTGACCGGTGTGCGGGGTGGTAGCCTCCCGCGGGCTCAGCTCGCCGCGGCGGGAACCCGATCTGAAGAGGAGAGGAAATGGCCAATTGCCCCTTCTGCAAGGGCACCGTCGAAAAGGATCTGCTGGTCAACGGCGGCACCTGTCCGCTTTGCTTGATCGAGATCCCCGGTGAAGAAGCGGCGACGGACCCTGGCGTCGAGGCGATCGCGCGCGAGCGGGAAGAGGTGGCGGCGGCCAAGCGACGACGGACGCCCCTGGTGGCCGTCGCGGTGCTGCTCGCGGTCGTCGGCGTCGCTGGGGGCGGCTGGTACATCGCCGTGGGCTCGCAGCCCCAGGTGATCGACCTGGGCGAGGAGTCGTTCGCGCGGATCCCCCTGGCTGCCCACCAGAACGTCTACCAGGACGAGCCCGAGGCCGAAGCCGCCAAGGGCAAGTCCCCCGCCTCGTCGGCCGCCTCGTCGGTCGCCTCCTCGGGGGGCTCTTCGGGGGGCTCCTCGTCTGGTAGCGCCTCGAGCGCGTCGGCCTCGACCCCCGCGACGGGCGGGCAGCTCGCCTCCTCCTCCGGCTCCACGGGCTCCCCGGGGCGCGCCGGGATCAACCCCACGGCGGGCTCGATCAGCAAGCAAGTAGAAGAGGTCGACCCGACGGCCGCGCTGTCCACGGGCTCCTCGATCGGCGGGGGCCCCAGCGTCTCGGTGCTCAGCCGGACCGCGACCGAGGTGCTGACCGACCCGACCGCCATCGCCGAGATGACCCGCCGGGTCGTCAGCCGGAACAGCCGCCAGCTCGAAGACTGCTACAGCGATCGGCTCAAGCAGGACGAGTCCATCGAAGGCCGCTGGCGGGTGGGCTTCGAGATCCAGAAGGACGGCTCGGTCGACAAGATCGAGGTGGCGGCCCTCACCAAGGCCGATGCGCCCCTGGAGACCTGTCTGAAGGACAAGGTCAAGCGCTGGCGCTTCCAGCGCATCTCCAGCGCCCAGGGCGTCAGCAAGAACTACAGCTTCACCCGCTGATTCGCTCCTTCAGGGCGGTCATCAGGACGGCGTCGACCCCGTCGCTGTAGTAGCGCCTTCGTCGACCGCTATCTTCGAAGCCGGCGGCCCGGTACAGGCCCAGGGCCGCCGTGTTGTCGGCGCGAACCTCCAGCCAGATCTCCTCGGCCCCCCGATCGAGCGCCTGCCCCAGGAAGGCGCCGAGCAGCGCTCGTCCGCTGCCTTGTCGGCGCAGCACGGGCGAGACGGCGATCCTCAGCAGCTCGGCGACGCCGCCAGCGGCCCAGCCCAGCGCGAGGCCGCTCAGCCGGCGCGGGCCGGGGGCCGTCTCCGCCGCGACGAGGCCCAGGCCGATGCCGTCGGCGCGGCCGATCTGGGCGAGGAGCATCGCCGGGGTCCAGGCGTCGTCGGGGAAGCAGGCCCGCTCCACCGCGTCCATGGCGGCGATGTCGTCAGGGTCCAGCCTGCGCACCGAGGGGCTCACCGGAGGTCCGCGGGGTTGGCGAGCGGGATGCGGCGGATGGCGATCAGGTCGCGCATATCGTCCAGCCAGGCGGCGTAGCTGGGACCCTGCTCCCCCTCGGGGAGCAGGCTGGGATCCACCTCCGGTCCGAGGTTGCGGACCACGAAGCGCTCGACCACCATCCGACCGTGGACCCAGGCCACGATGCTGCCTCGATCGGCTCCCAGGGCGACCCCGCGGGTGGACAGCTCGTCGGGATCGATCGCCTGGAGCAGGCGCTCGGCCCGCTCGCGGACCGCGGCAGGATCGGGCTGGTAGACGCTGATGTCGCCCGCCAGCTCGCGCAGCATGACCTGCTCGATCCACCACTCGGTCGGGCGGGCCCCGTCGTAGCGGATGGCGGGCACCGGGCTGGGATCCTTGCCCTCCAGCCAGCGGGACATCTCCAGCTCGGAGCGGGTGATGACCCGGACCCCGACCACCGCGACGGCCCGGTCGATCATGACGCTCTCGGCGGGTTCCGGCTCCGCGCTCTCGGCTGGCTCCGGCTCGGAGCTCTCGCCGACGACCGGCGCGGCCAGGGGGGCGTCGGGGGCAGGCTGGGCGGAGGCGAGGCGGACGGCGGCCAGGAGCGGCCAGAGGTGGCAGGGCACAGGACCTCCTCCCTGTTCTTTACCCCGTCGGCCGGATGGAATAGACCGGTGGTTTGCTCCATGCGGATCCAGGGACGATGATTCGGGCCGACCACCTCAGCAAGCGATTCGGGCATCTGCACGCGGTGCGGGATGTCAGCTTCCAGGTGGAGAAGGGCGAGATCCTGGGCTTCATCGGCCCCAACGGTGCCGGCAAGACCACCACGATGCGCATGCTGACGGGCTTCATCCCCGCCAGCGAGGGGCGGGCCGAGGTGGCCGGCTTCGACGTCTTCGAGTCCCCGATGGAGGTGCGGCGCAGGGTCGGCTACCTGCCCGAGACCCCGCCGCTGTACCGCGAGCTCAGCATCGGCGAGTACCTGCGCTTCGTCGCCGAGATCCGCGGGATCTCCCGCTCGCAGCAGATCGCCGCGGTAGGTCGGGTGATGGAGCAGGTGGGGCTCGCGGGCTGGGAGTCCCGCATCGTGGGCAGCCTCTCCAAGGGCTACCGCCAGCGGGTGGGGCTGGCTCAGGCCATCATCCACGACCCCCCGGTGCTGATCCTCGACGAGCCCAGCAGCGGCCTCGACCCGGCGCAGGTCGCGGGGATGCGGGACTTCGTGCGCCAGCTCGCCCAGGACCGGACCGTCATCCTCAGCACCCACATCCTGACCGAGGTGGAGCAGCTCTGCAGCCGGGTGGTCCTGATCAACGGCGGGCAGATCCTTGCGGACGAGGGCATCGACGAGATCCGGCGCCACGCCGGCGGAGGCGTGCGCTACCGCATCGAGCTGGGAGGCGCCGATCCCGAGTCCATCCCGGCCCAGGTCGGGGCGCTGGCCGAGGTCGAACAGGTCCAGCCGCTCCCTCCGCAGGACGGGCTGGCCGTGCTCGATGTGCGGGCCCCTGGCGATCCCCGCACGGCGATCGCCGCCCTGGCCACGGCCCGCGGCTGGTCGGTTCGAGCGATGGAGCGTCGGGTGCCCTCGCTGGAGGACGCCTTCCTGGCGCTGATCGGGGTGGAGCGATGAACCCGACTGGAGGCGCGGCGTGACCATTGCCTGGGCCATCTTCAAGAAGGAGCTGCGGACCTTCTTCGTCAGCCCGCTCGCCTACGTCTTCCTGGGCGTGTTCCTGCTGCTGGCGGGCTTCTTCTTCAGCATGGGCGTCTCCCTCACTGGCGAGGCCAGCCTGCGCATCATGCTGGCCAACCTCTCGATCAGCCTGCTCTTCCTGCTGCCCCTGCTGACCATGCGGCACTTCGCCGACGAGCGGCGGTCGGGCACCTTCGAGCTGCTGATGACCGCCCCGGTGCCGCTGTGGGCGATGCTGCTGGGCAAGTGGTTCGCCTCCCTGGCCCTCTGCGTCATCCTGCTGCTGGGGACCCTGCTCTTCCCCGGCATCCTGGCCTACTACGGTGACCCGGACTGGGGCGTCATCCTGACCGGCTACCTGGGCCTGCTGCTGGCTTGCAGCGCCTTCGTCTCGGCGGGGCTCTTCAGCTCCAGCCTGACCGACGAGCCTGTCGCCGCCGGGCTGATCGGCGTGGTCCTGCTCCTGCCCTTCTGGGTGGCCGGCTCGATCTCCGAGATGGTCGACACCGACGGCCTCCGCTCGGCCTTGCGGCACCTCTCCCTGCTGGCGCAGATCGAGCCCTTCAACCGCGGCGTGATCGACTCGGCGGCCGTGGCCTGGTTCCTGTTGGTCACCTTCGGCTTCCTCTTCCTGACCTGGCGCTCGATCGAGTCCAGGCGTTGGCGCTGAGGCCGACCATGAACCAGATCTGGCGCCGCCGAATCGCCTACGGCTCGAACGCGACCCTCGTCTCGGTGATGATCATCGGGGTGCTGGTGCTCGTCTACCTGCTGGCGGACAGCCAGCGGGTGCGCTGGGACCTGTCGGCCGACGCCCTGAACACCCTGCAGCAGGACACCGAGGCCAAGCTCCGCGTCCTGGACGACGAGCAGGTGCCGGTGCGCATCACGGCCTTCACCTACCAGCGAGGCAAGGACGACACCGTCCTGCGCGACCGGGCGGTGCGCGATCTGCTGGTCGAGCTCGACCTGCGCAGCGAGGTGCTGGAGTACCGCATCGTCGACTTCGATCGCGAGCGGCTGACGGCCGAGAAGCTCGGCGTGACCGACTACGGCACGGTGGTGGTGCAGCGGGGCGAGGACCGGATCGACCTGCGGGATCGGGACATGTTCCGCCGCAACCCGCGCAGCGCCGACCTGCCCTTCGACTTCCTGGGCGAGGGGGCCCTCTCCCGCTCCTTCGCCCAGCTCCTGGCCCCCACCCGCCGGGTGGCCTACGTCCTGCAGGGCCACGGCGAGCCCTCGCCCACGGACCGCGGCGCGACCGGCCTCTCCGAGCTGGTGACGGCCCTGGACCTGGAGCGCTACGAGGTCGCCCCCTTGGACCTGCTGCGCACCGATCGGGAGGGCCGAGGCCCGGTCGTCCCCGAGGACGCCGCCTTCGTAGTGGTCGCCGGCCTGCGCAGCGGCCTGACCCCACAAGAGGACGACGCCCTGCTGGCCTACCTCTCGGGGGGCGGCTCGGTCCTGTTGGCGCTCGAAGCGGGTCAGGCGGCCCCCTCCTTCCTCCCGCGGCTGGGCCTGCTGCAGCTCGAGGGTGTGGCCATGGACACCGTCCTGGTCTTCCCCTTCCGCGACCGTCCGGTCCCCGTCTACCGGGACCACGCGATCACGCAGGCGCTGCGGCAGAGCCAGAAGATCAGCGTGCTGGCGGCGCCGGCGCCGCTGCGGGCCACCGAACCCCTGCCCGAGGGCGTGCGCCACAGCCCGCTGCTGGTCGGCGGCCGCGAGAGCTGGATCGAGCGCGGCGGCCCCAGCGAGGGCGGAGGCGCCGCCTACCAGGCCGAGCTCGACGCCCCCGGCCCGACCCTGATGGCCGTGGCGGTCGACCTGCTCCCCGGCGGAGAGCTCGTGCGCCGGACCCGGCCCCCGGCCAAGGTGCTGGTCGTCGGCGACGCCGAGTGGCTGACCAACGGGCTGCTGCTGGAGGGGCCCGGCAATCGGGACCTCGCGGTGGCCGCCGCCCAGTGGTTGGCCGGGGACGAGGCCCGCCTCAGCGCGACCGTCGGGCGCCCGACCGCTCAGCGACGGCTGGCCCTGACCGGCCAGGAGACCGAGCGGATCCGCCTGATCTCGCTGCTGCTGCTGCCGGGCCTGGTCGCGCTGATCGGGCTCTTCACCTGGTGGGGGAGGCGCGGGCGATGAAGGCATTTCGTGGAACGCTGATCGCGGCGCTGCTGCTGCTGGCGGTGGCCGCCCTGGTGGTCTACCTGCGCCCTCCGGCGCCCGACGGGCTGCCGGTCGAGGGCGTGCGCATCTTCGCCTTCGAGAAGCACGAGCTGGTCTCGGTGCGGGTCGAGCGCCCCGGGGCCGAGCCGCTCAGCCTCGTCGAGAAGGACGGGGGCTGGATCATCGAGGGCTCGGGCTTCGCGGCCGGTCGGTCGATGGTCAACCGGGTCAAGCACCAGCTCCACGATCTCACCAGCCGCGCGACCGTAGTCGAGGCGCCCGACCAGCTCGAGCTCTACGGCCTGGGCGACAACGCCATCCGGGTCCGCCTGGGGCTGCGCGACGGGACCGAGCTGGCCTTCGAGGCCGGGGACCCCAACCCCAGCGCGGTCAGCTACTACATCCGGCCGCTGCCCGGCGATGTCATCTACACCGTCAAGAAGTCGGCGGTGGACTACTACTCCCTGACCCTCGACGAGTTCCGCGAGCAGCGCTTCGCCTCCTTCGAGAGCAAGGATGTGACCCGCCTGCAGGCCCTCATCCGCCTCCCGGAGGGCGAGGACAGCCCCGCGGTCGATCGCAGCCTGGTGCTGGAGCGGGTCGGTGAGCGCGAGTGGGAGATGCTCGACCCCGAGGTGATGGCCGCCAACGAGGACCGGGTCCGGCGGCTGCTGGGCAGGGTCAACGCGCTCAAGGCCCAGGGCTTCATCGCCGTGCCTGCCGATGACCTCGCCGCCCGCCTGCCGGAGTGGGGGCTGGACGCGCCCCGCCTGGACCTCAGCCTGAACTTCGCCAGCCGCGAGCCGATGCGCCTGCGGGTCGGCGCGGACGCCCCCTCCGAGAGCCGCTACGAGTCGCTGGCCTATGTGCTGGTCGACGGCGACGACACCGTCTTCATCGCCCGCCGCGGCCTGCTCGAAGAGTTCGCCTCGGACCTCCAGGAGCTCCGCAACCGCCGCGTGGTGCGGATGACCGAGCAGGATGTGCGCGCGGTGGACGTGGTGCTGCGCGCCGAGCCCCCGGACGAGGAGCTGGCAGGCCAGGCGGGGGTCCGCTTCGCCGCTGAGCGCTGGATGTGGCAGGACGGCGTCCCCGTCGCCGGCAGCACCCCCTCGCGGGTGGCGCGCTTCCTGGCCGAGCTGGAGGTCGAGGAGTTCGTCGAGGACAAGCCCGAGGACCTCGACCGCTACGGGCTGACCGACCCGGTGGCCCGGATTAGCCTGCGCAACGCCGAGGGCGAGGAGCGGGTGGTGCGCATCGGCGCGCCCGGACCCGCGCTGGTCGACCCCGAGGGCCGCGAGCGCGAGCGCCGCTACGCCACCATCGAGGGCGCCGACCCGGTCTACCTCGTCGACATGCGCGCGCTCAGCGTGGTGCGGGATCTCATCCGCGAGGGCAACCGCAAGAAGGAGAAGGACCTCGAGAAGGCCGGCCGGCTGGAGCGCATCCCCAGCGAGCTGCCCGAAGACGAAGCCCCGCCGGGTTAAGCGCCCGACTCTTCGGTCGGAGGCACCCATGCTGCCCATCCTCATCCTGCTCTCCTGTCAGCCCGACCTCAGCCCGACCACCTCGGGCCAGGCGGTGGGCTTCGGCCTCGCCTTCTCCGGCAACGTGGACGGAGAGATCGAACCCTGTGGTTGACCGAAGAACCCTCGGGGCGGTCTGTCCCGTAGAAACCAGCTCCTCGGCGAGCGAGGCGTGGCCTTGCAGGCCCAGGGCCTGCCGCTCTTCGTGGTCGACGCGGGCGATCTTGGCTGGAAGTCGGCCAGCATCGCCCCCACCCTGGCCGGCCAGCAGCTCGAGAAGTTCGAGCTGCAGCTCCAGGCCTACGCCCTCGGCGGCATCGACGGCTGGACCCCCGGCGAGGGCGATCTCGCCTTGGGCCACGAGCGCCTGCAGGCCGCGGTCCAGCGCCACGGCACCCCCGCCCTGGCGGCCAACCTGCGCTGCGAGGGCGAAGAGATCTTCCCGGCCGGTCGGGTCGTGGAGCGCGGAGGCGTGCGCCTGGGCCTGGTCGGGCTGGTCGAGCCCACCCTGCTCGGCGCGGCCGGCATCGGCGGCTGCATCGCCGAGCCGACCCTCCCCGCCGCCAAGGCGGCCATCGACGCCCTGGGGCCGGTCGACGCCGTCGTCGTGCTCAGCCATATGAGCGCCGCCGCCGAAGCCGAGCTGGCGCCTGCGTTGGGGCGACCGGTGCTCTTCGTCAACGGCCATGAGCGCAAGAGCACTCCCCAGGCCGCAGCGCTGGGTTCGGGCTCGGTCCGGCTGGCCTCGGGCTCCCGGGGCAAGGAGCTCGGCTTCGCCGAGGTGCACTTCCAGGCCGGCGCCTCGGGCTTCCAGGCCGAGGCCGGCGCCGACGACGCCCGCAAGATCGAGCGCTTCACGGGTCGCCAGCAGATCGCCCGAACCAAGCTCGACGCCGCCGCTCCAGGCAGCGCCGAGGCGACCCAGGCCCAGAAGCAGGTCGACTTCTACCAGGCCGAGATCGACGCCGCCCGCAAGCGACTGCAGGCCGCCTCCACCGACCAGGGCCCCCGCCACGCGCTCAGCGTGCAGATCGTCGACCTGGGCAAGGACGTGGCCGACCACGCAGCGACCTTGAGCCTGGTCGAGAGCGCCAAGACCCGGATCGCGGCGGCCGACGCCCAGGCGGGCCCCACCGCGCCGGCCTCGCTGGGGGACTCGGCCTGGAAGGGCTCGGTCTGGGGGGGCTCGGCATCCTGCCTCTCGTGTCACCCCACCCAGCACGCGCAGTGGGCCTCGACCCCCCACGCCTCCGCCTGGACCCGGCTGGTGCAGGTCAACCGCCAGTCCGACCAGGCCTGCTTCTCCTGCCATGTGACCGGCGCCTTCGCCGAGGGGGCCCCGGCGACCGCCTCGGCCGTCCCCGCCGAGCTGCACGCCGTCGGCTGCGAGGCCTGCCACGGCCCCGGCGCCGCCCACAGCGCCGATCCCGCGGCCGGCGCCATCGTGCGAGACCCCCCGGTCGAGGTCTGCCAGCAGTGCCACGACGGCAAGATGGACGAGGGGCGCTTCGACCTCCAGACCTACCGGCCGCGGGTCCTGCACGGCCCCGCCGCGGAGCCTGCACCCTGATGATCGTGCTCGGGATCGAGAGCTCCTGCGACGAGACGGCTGCGGCCGTGGTGGGCCCAGGGCCCGAGGGGCGCACCGTGGTGCTCTCGGACGTCATCCACAGCCAGGCCATCCACCTGCAGTACGGGGGCGTGGTCCCCGAGCTTGCCAGCCGGTCGCACGCCGAGCAGGTCATCCCCACCGCCCGCGCCGCCCTGGCGCAGGCGGGGATCGACCGTCCCGACGCCGTCGCCGCGACCGCGGGGCCCGGCCTGCTGGGTGCGGTCCTGGTCGGCCTCTGCTTCGCCAAGGCCCTCGCCGTCGGCTGGAAGCTGCCCTTCGTCGGGGTCAACCACCTCGAAGGCCACCTGCTCTCGCCCCTGCTGGAAGAGCCCGGCCCCCGCTGGCCCTTCCTGGCGCTGGTGGTCAGCGGCGGGCACACCACCCTCTACCTGGCCCGCGGGTTGGGGGACTACCCGGTCCTGGCCAGCACCGTCGACGACGCCGCCGGCGAGGCCTTCGACAAGGTCTCCCGGCTCCTGGGACGGGGCTACCCCGGGGGGCCGATCATCGACGGGCTCGCCAGCAAGGCCCAGGGCGACCGCTACGAGCTGCCTCGCCCGATGGTGCGCGAGCGCACCCAGCTGCGCGCCGTCCACGACTGGTCCTTCTCGGGCCTGAAGACGGCCGTGCGCACCCTGCTGGAGAACCAGCCCGATGCCGCCGAGGCCGACGTGGCGCGGGCCTTCCAGGAGGCGGTCGTCGATGTGCTGATCGACCGGGTGCTGGCCGCCGTGCAGTCCACCGGCGTGCGCGAGGTCGCCCTCAGCGGGGGGGTGGCCGCCAACAGCCGCCTGCGGCAGCGGCTCCAGGAGCTCGACGCCCAGGGGCGGCTGCGCCTGACGCTGCCGCCGCGCTCGCGCTGCACCGACAACGGCGCGATGATCGCCCATGTCGGCCGGCTGCGCCTGCTGGCCGGTCAGACCGACCCCCTCTCCCTGCCGGCCCGACCGCAGTGGACACCAGGGACATGAGCCTCCCCGCCACAGCGGCCGAGGTCCTGCGGGCCTGGCCCGGCGGCGCGCGCAAGCGCTTCGGCCAGCACTTCCTGGCCAGCGACGGAATCATCGCCCGCATCGTCGAGGCCGCCGCGCTGGGCCCCGGGGTCCCGGTGCTGGAGGTCGGCCCTGGCCCGGGCGTGCTCACCGCCGCGCTGCTGCGCGCCGAGGCGGATGTCGTCGCGGTGGAGATCGACCGGGACTGCTTCGCCCACACCCAGGCCCTCCTGCCGGCCGCCCGGATCGTGAACGGCGACGCCCTCTCGGTCGACCTCGACGCGCTGATCCCAGGTCCCGATGCGCGCTGTGTCAGCAACCTTCCCTACAACGTCGGCACCCGCATCCTGCTGCGGCTGCTGGAGCGTGACCCTCCCTTCGAGCGGCTGGTCCTGATGCTGCAGCGCGAGGTCGGCGAGCGCCTGCTGGCCCCTCCGGGAGACCGCCAGCGAGGCTCGCTCTCGGTGGCCGTCCAGGCCCGCGCCCGGATCGAGCGCGTCTGCCGCGTCCCCCCGGGCGCCTTTCACCCTCCCCCCAAGGTCGAGAGCGTCGTGCTGCGCCTCTGGCCCCACCCTCGGCCTCCCTCGGCCGAGCTCGACGGGCTGCTGCGGGTGGGCTTCGCCGCGCCCCGCAAGACCCTGCGCAACAACCTGCGTTCGGCGCTGGGCGAGGAGCGGGCCGACGCCATGCTCGCGGCCTCGGGGGTGGCGGGAGAGGCTCGGCCTGCGGTGCTGGATCTGCCTCAGTGGGAGCGGCTGACCGAGGCCCTGGTCCAGACCGGACCGGCGCTGGTCCAGGGCTCGCCGGACGCGGCCGGCCCGAGTTGAATATGATTACCACCAGAGCCCCCGCGCCGAGCTGGCGTGGAGGGAATGGGAGCAAAGGATGAGGATCACCTCTTGTGGAATGACCGATGTCGGCGTCAAACGCACCAACAACGAGGACAATTACCTCATCAACGAAGAGCTCAACCTCTTTGTCGTCTGCGATGGGATGGGCGGCCACGTCGGGGGCGAATTCGCCAGCGCCATCGCCGTCAACACGGTCGAAGAGGTGCTCTCCACCATGGAGCTGCGCCTGGATGACCTGGGCGTCGACCCCGAGGACGACGGCGGTGGGGTGGAGATCACCCGCGAGAAGCTGCGCTACGCCATCCGCCTCGCCGGCAAGCGCATCTTCCAGAAGGCCCAGGAAGAGCCCGAGTACCGCGGCATGGGCACGACCTGCCTCGCCCTGCTGGTCGACGGCAGCAACGCCTACGTCGCCCACGTCGGCGACAGCCGCGGCTACGTCGTGCGCGAGGGCCGCATCGAGCAGCTCACCGAGGACCACAGCCTCGTCAACCAGCACATCAAGGCCGGCCTGATCACCCCCGAGCAGGCCAAGACCCACAAGCTCAAGAACATCATCACCCGCTCCCTCGGCTACATGGAGGACGTCGAGATCGACATCCAGATCCGGGCCATCCGCCGGGGCGACCGCTTCGTGCTCTGCAGCGACGGCCTCTCCAACCTGGTGGAGACCAGCGAGATCGGCGAGCTGGTGCTGGACCTGGGCCCTCAGGACGCCGGCCGCCGCCTGATCGAGATCGCCTGCGAGCGAGGCGGTGACGACAACATCACCGTCGTCGTCGCCCGCGTGGACGAGGTCCCGTGAAGGGCGGGCGGGTCTTGCGCCCTTGAGGCGGGGCGGCCCGAGACGGAGCCCGCTCCAGCAGCGGATCGACGCCCGCTGGCTGCGGCGAAGGGGTCGGCTGGCCGAGGCCTGGGCCCGCCTGCCGCCGCCCGCGCCCTCGCTGCGACCTCGGGCCGAGACCCACGAGGCTCCGCCTCGCACTGAGGCCCTCGAGGCTCCGCCTCGCACTGAGGCCCTCGAGGCTCCGCCGGTCTTGACGACCGAGCCGGGCCCGCCGCCACGTCGGGAGGCGCGGCCGCAGGTCGACGCGGCGCTGGCCGCCTTGCTGGACCCGACCCTCTTGCCTACACCGCTGCACCTGCGGCCCGCCGCGGGGCTCGTGGCTGAGCCGCCCGCGCCTCGCGCAGAGGAGCCGCCCGCGCCTCCTGCCGAGGAGCCGCCCGCGCCTCCTGCAGAGGAGCCGCCCCCGCCCCCTACGGAGGAGCCGCCCGCGCCTCTTGCAGAGGAGCCTGCAGAGGAGCCTGCAGAGGAGCCAACCCGCGCCCTCCCCCAGGGGACCTGGCTGCACAAGCCCGTCACCCCGCTGCTCGACCTCAGGCACCCGCCCGAAGAGCTCGCGGCGCGGCGCTTCACCCTCTTCCTGGTGCCGGCGGAGGCCCGTGGCCCGCTGCGGCAGGTCGAGCTCTCCCTCGGCCAGGTGCGCCTCGCCCTGACCGGCGCCGCGGCGGTGAGCCTGCTGGCCCTGGTCGGCCTCGCCTCGGGCCTGTTGGCCTGGCCGGTCGCCAGCTCCCGTGACGCCTTGCTCAGCGAGAACATCGCACTCCGCGCCCGGATGCAGGACGTCGAGCGAAAGATGCTGGAGCTCGATGGCCAGCTGCGGCGCCTGCGCCTGTACAACACCCAGCTCGAAGGGCTGCCCCTCTCGGCCGTGCCGGGCTTCGGCCCGCTCGAGAAGGACGACGCCAGCGGGCTCGTCTGGCTGGGCAGGCTGGACGCCGACGCGCTCGCGCCCGGGGCCCTGACGGACTGGGAGATGGGCATGCCCATGGAGGAGCCGCCGGGCGAGGAGGTGGCCAGCGCCGATCTCAGCGAGGCCGAGGTCCGGGCGATCGAGCTCAGCCAGCGCACCGAGCGCCTGCTGGCCGGCCTGCGGCTGGTGGAGCCCGAGGCGCGCGAGCTGGTGGAGACCGCCGCGGAGTGGCAGCGGCGCCAGGAGTCGATCCCCTCCTTGCTGCCGGTCGCCAGCGGGGTGCTGACCAGCGGCTTCGGCTGGCGGCGGGCGCCCTTCACCCGGCGATGGAAGTTCCACGCCGGCATCGACGTGGCCGCGCCACCGGGCACCCCGATCATGGCGGCGGGCTCGGGGGTGGTGAAGACGGTGGACTGGCACGGCGGCTACGGCCGGATGCTGGAGATCGACCACGGCGGTGGGATCATGAGCCGCTACGCGCACAACCGGACGGTCTTCGTCCGCGAGGGCGAGCACGTCACCCGGGGGCAGCTGGTGGCCACCGTCGGCATGACCGGCCTGACCACCGGGCCCCACCTCCACCTGGAGATCCACGTCGACGGGGTCGCCGCCGACCCTTTCGGCTTCATCGAGCGTCCCTGAGCTCCGCTGCGGGGTCGCTATCTCGTGGCGCGTGAGGCGATGCCCGGCTAGGCGCAGCCTCCCGCTCGGACCGGTTTCGGGATGGCGCTGCCGGCTTGACTCGGCCGCATCCGCGCGCATCTAGGCCCGATTGTTCCGGAGTACCCCACATGGCCGCCTTCGACTCCATCCTCAAGAAGATCTTCGGGTCACGCTCGGACCGCGAGCTGAAGAAGCTCCGCCCCCTGGTCGACCGGATCAACGGCATGGAAGAGCAGATGAAAGCCTGCTCCGACGACGAGCTGAAGGCCTTCACGCCGCGCTTCCGCGAGAAGCTGGACCAGGGCGCCTCGGTCGACGATCTCCTGCCCGAGAGCTTCGCCGTCGTGCGCGAGGTCGGGCGCCGCACGATGGAGATGCGGCACTTCGACGTGCAGCTCCTCGGCGGCATGGTCCTGCACCGCGGCAGCGTGGCCGAGATGAAGACCGGTGAGGGCAAGACCCTGGTGGCGACGCTGCCGGTCTACCTCAACGCCCTCTCCGGCAAGGGCGTCCACGTCATCACGGTCAACGACTACCTCGCCAGCCGCGAC
>DDSR01000058.1:0-9502 GCA_002343455.1 Deltaproteobacteria bacterium UBA2385
GTACACGCAGGTCCGGGTAGCTCCCGTCGAGCTCGCGAAGGCGCCGCCGCTCCCCGACCCGGCCCTGGCCGCCGCAGCGGGCGACGCCCCCCCCGCTGTCCCCGGCCCCTCCGGTGGCGAGGCCCTCCTCCTGTTGGAGAGCCAGGACGAGCTGGTCCAGTGGCTGGCGGTCGAGGACAGCGCCGGCGCCCGCCTGCTCAAGGGCAACCCCGGCGGCGAGGCCCGCCTGCCGGCCGGCGAGTACGTGCTCCTGGGCAAGGTGCGAGCCCGGGGCACCGCGCGGGCGCCGCTGAACCTCTCGCAGGACACCCGGATCGCCTGCCAGAGCGCCGAGAAGGGCGAGGTCCACTGCCTCGCCGCCGACGGCGACGGCACCGCGCTGGTCCTGCGGCCTTAGGGCGCCGAGACCTGGTCCAGGACGCTCTGCACCGTCTTGGTGCCGATGTAGGGCGTGTCGCCGAAGGCCTGCACGCTCTCGAAGGGCCGCCCATCCAGGATGATGTTGGCCTGGCGCGGGGCGATGCCCGAGGCGCGCAGGCTGTCGCTGTCGGCGCTGTTCAGCCAGCGGAGCGCCGCCTCGGCCTGCTCGGCGCTGAAGCGAACCTCGTCGACCAGGATGGCCCGGGTCGAGCGAGGAGCCGCGGAGGCGGGCTCCGGGCTGCGCAGCGCGGCGAGGACCGCGTGACCGGTGGCCCGCTCTTGGTCGAGGTCCACCTCGACCGTCGCGGAGCGGTGCCCCTTCAGGCTGAGGCTGAGCTGCTGCGGCCCGCCCTCGCCCTCCAAGACCGTGACACCGCGGGCCAGCGGGGTGGTCCCCAGCAACGTCTCGCCCCAGCGCACCTCGGCCCCGCCGGGCTCGCTGGAGATCAACAGGACCACCTCGCGAGGGAGGGGCGCCTCGACCGGGGGCGCCTCGACCGGCTCGGCTTCGAGGGCCTGGAGGGCGACCGGCGCCGCTGCGAGGGGGAGCGTTTCACGCGGAGCAGGCGCACGCTGGCTCAGCCAGGCCAGGCCTCCCCCCCCTCCCAGCACGACCAGCAGGCCCAGGCCCATCAGCAGCGGACCCCGGCGTCGGCCCGGCAGCGGCGGGAGCTCGACCGGCTCCGAGGGCGCCGGCAGCACCGAGGACTCCTCCGCCAGGCCCAGCGCCTGGCGGAGCGCGGCCAGCTCGGCCAGGACCGCGTCGGCGTCGGGCGGGCGCTGCGCCGGGTCCTTCTCCAGCAGGCGCGCGACCAGGGCCTCGGCCGGCGCGGGGACCTCGATGTCCGGCGCCATATGGGCCATCGGCGGCACCGGCTCGCGGATGTGCATCGCCGCCACCGACAGCGGGTTGTCGGCGTAGAAGGGCAACATCCCCGTCAGCAGCCGGTAGAGCACCACGCCGGCCGAGTAGAGGTCAGCCCGCTCGTCGGCGTCCAGGCCGCGGGCCTGCTCGGGCGAGACGTAGTGCGGGGTGCCCATGAAGACGCCGTTCTGCGAGATCGTGACCTCGTCGTCGCCCTTGACCAGCCCGAAGTCGAAGAGCTTGACGAAGTCGCCGCCGTCGTCTGCCTTCAGCAGGATGATGTTGCTGGGCTTGATGTCCCGGTGGACCATCCCCGCCTTGTGGACGGCGCGCAGGCCGAGGACCAGCTGCTCAAAGATGCGCAGGGCGCGCGGGACCGGCAGGGGGCCGTCGCGCATCAGCGAGCGCAGGGTCCGCCCCCGCAGGTGCTCCATCACGATGTAGCAGTCGCCCTCGGCGGTCCGGCCGAAGTCGTGCAGGGTGACCACGTTGGGGTGCTGGATCCGGCCGGCCAGGGCCGCCTCGCGCAGGAAGCGGACCTCGACGTCGTGGGCCTCTTCGGGGCCGGCCAGGCTGTGCATGATCTTGACCGCCACCTCGCGGCCCATCGGCTCCTGGACCGCCCGGTAGACCCGACCGGCGGCGCCCTGGCCGATCAGATCGAGCAGGCGGTAGCGCCCGGCGAGGGTCGCCCCGACGAAGCGGTCGGCCGAGGTGGGGAGGGAGGCCATGCCGGACATGCTAGCCCCGAGCGTCGCCCCTGTCCTGCGAACTTGTGATGGCGCGCCCGGCCTGGACCGCCCGGCGCAGGCTGGTGCCGAAGTTGGCGAGGCCGTGCCAGCCGTCGTGCATCGAGCGCCCCGAGGCGCGCGCCGACATCGCCACCGGGACCTCGACCGGTCCCAGGCCCAGCCGCACCGCCAGGATGCGGATGTTGGCGTCGGCGCAGTCGGCGGGCATGTGCAGGGCCAGCAGGTCCAGGGCGTATCGATCCATCGCCCAGAACCCGCTGGTCACGTCGTGCAGGCGGGTCCCGGTCATCGCCTGCACCAGCGAGGCCAGGGCGCGGTTGCCGGCCCGTCGAGACCACTGCCCGCCGCTGCCCGTGCCCTGCCGGCTGGCCGTCACGAGGTGCCGCCCGTCTCCCAGCAGGGCCAGCAGCCGAGGGGCCGCGTCCGCGGGGTGCTGGCCGTCGGCGTCCAGCTGCACGACCTGCGAGGCGTCGGTGGCCTGCAGCGCGCGGTAGCCGGTCAGCAGGGCCCCCGCGTAGCCCGTGCCGCGCTGGGCGATGACCGAGGCCCCGGCTGACACCGCGCGCTCGGCCGTGTCGTCCTGGCTGCCACCATCGATCACCAGCACGCGCGCGCCCGCCAGCACCCGCTGGACGGCGTGGACCGTGGCCCCGACACGCGGCCCCTCGTCGCGGGCCGGGATCAGCACATGGACGCTCACCCCGCCCAGCTCTGCAGTCCCAGGCGAAAGCGCAGCCGATCCTCCTGCGCGTCGGCCTCGGCCAGGAAGTTGACCTGCACATAGTCGCGGTCGGCCATCGTCGTGACCCGCACCTGCTCGACCAGCCCGTGGCGCTCGCAGACCTCCCGGGAGGCGGGATCGTCCGGGTAGACGTAGATCACCCCCAGCTCCTCCAGCACCACCTGCTCGCCGCGGTGGCCGCGCACCCAGAGCTGGTGGCGCCCGTCCTCGTAGATCAGCTCCTTGCACTCCTCCAGCGCCGCCAACACCGCCGCCGGCCCGAGGTCCACCCCGACCAGCTGCTGCGGCTTCTCCAGCTGCCCCACCGCGCGGTCGGTCAGCCGCACATAGAGCACCTTCCAGGGCGGGGTGAGCAGGCTCAGCAGCTCCTGGTGCAGCGCCACCAGCCCCTCGGCCGGCACGCTCACCAGCAGGCGGGTGTAGCCCCCGTCCAGCACCTGGGGCACCAGGACCGCGGGCGGCACGAAGCCGTCGGGCTGCCCCTCTCTCGTCACGCTGAGCGCCTTCGGTGGCCGTTGCATCCCTGCTCCAGGTCGGGGCGGCGGCGTTAACCTGCCGCCGATGCACGCCAACACCGTCATTGGCCCCCGCGGGCTGCCGATCTCCTTCCAGGTGCGCGATCTGCGCGTCGAGCCCGGCCTCGTCCTGGCCCCGATGGAGGGCGTCACCGACCTCGCCTTCCGCCGCCTCGTCCGCGCCATGGGCCCCGTCGGCATGACCTGGACCGAGTTCGTGCCCGGCGAGGGCATCGCCCGGGGCGAAGAGCGCTGGCTGCGCATGGCCGCCTTCGACCCCGACGAGCGCCCCGTCGTCGTCCAGGTCTACGGCCGCCGCCCCGAGGTCCTGGCCGAGGCCGCCCGCCTGATGCAGGACCAGGGCTGCAGCGCGATTGACATCAACATGGGCTGCCCCAGCAAGAAGGTCTGCGCCCACAGCGGCGGCAGCGCCCTGATGAAGGAGCCCCAGCTCGTCGCCGAGATCGTGCGCGCCGTGCGGGCCGCCGTGCAGGTGCCGCTGCTGGTCAAGATGCGGGCCGGCTTCGACCACCAGGCGCGCAACGCCCCCGAGATCGCCTGGATCGCCCAGGAAGAGGGCGCCGAGGCCGTCACCGTGCACTGGCGCACCCGCGCCGATCTCTTCAGCGGCCAGCGCGAGCTCGAGACCATCGCCGCCGTGGTCGACCGCCTGCGGGTGCCGGTCATCGGCAACGGCGACGTCGTCGATGTGCAGAGCGCCGAGTCCATGCTGCGCCAGACCGGCTGCGACGGCCTGATGGTCGGCCGCGGGGCCATGCGCAACCCCTGGATCTTCGTCCAGCTGGCCGCCTGGCTGCGGGGCGAGCCCCTCCCCCGCATCGACTCCGCCCAGCGCCACCAGGCCCTGCTGCGCTACCTCGACTCCTGTCAGGAGCAGTTCTCGCAGTCCTCGCGCGGCCGCCACGGCGATCCCGACCGGGCCACGCTCGGCCGCCTCAAGCAGCTCTGCAAGCACTTCCTCGACGACGAGAGCGATGGGGGCGAGGCCCGCACCGCCGTGCTGCGCAGCGAGACCCTGGCCGAGGCCCGGAGTCGGGTCGCGGAGTGCTTTGCCCCAGCAAGCTAAAAGGACACCCATGACTCCCCTCACCTGCGTCGAAGTCCAGTCCAAGGTCCCCGCCACCGCCAGCGTCGTCTGGCTCCACGGGCTGGGCGCCTCCGGCCACGACTTCGAGCCTGTCGTACCCATGCTGGGCATGCCGCACGCCCGCTTCGTCTTCCCCCACGCGCCGCAGCGGCCGGTGACCATCAACGGCGGCTATGTCATGCCCTCCTGGTACGACATCCGGCACCTGGACTTCCAGTCCGCCGGCCGCGAGGACGAGGCCGACATCAAGGCCAGCAGCGAGGCGGTCGCCGCCCTGATCGCCAAGGAGGAGTCTCGCGGCATCCCCGCCAGCCGGATCGTGCTCGCCGGCTTCAGCCAGGGCGGGGCGCTGGCCCTGCACCTCGGCCACCGCCACCCCGCGACCCTGGCCGGCCTGATGGTCCTCTCCGCCTACCTGCTGCGCCCCGAGGCCCTCGCCGAAGGCCACCCCGCCAACGCCAAGACCCCCATCCTCTTCGCGCACGGCCGCCAGGACGACGTCGTCCCGCACTTCGCCGGCAAGGCCGCGTACCAGGTCTTCGCGACGCCGGGCCGCGATGTGGTGTTCAAGGACTACCCGATGGCCCACGCCGTCTGCGTCGAGCAGATCGCCGACATCGGCGCCTGGCTGCGGGCGCGGCTGCCTTAAGGTTCTACCTGAGGGTTCGTCGGGCGGGCCTGGGCCTCGATCACCAGGGCGCCCAGCGGGATCATCGACAGGACCATGAACCAGGCGCCCCTCGCCAGGCTCCAGCGCGCCTCGCGCATCGCCGCCGCCAGGGCCAGCACGAAGAAGATGAAGAGCGCGCCGTGCAGGCTGCCCACCACGCGGACCGCCTCGGGGAAGCCGGCGATGTACTTCAAGGGCATCGCCACGCCCATCAGCAGCACGTAGGAGAGGCCCTCCAGCAGGCTCATCAGGCGAAAGCGGCCCACCGCGGTGGAGAGGAGTTCGGACATCTCGGAGGCTCCGGGGAAGAGGGCCGTCTAGCCCGGCGCGAGCCCTCAGAGAAGATCCTCCACACAGTAGGAGACGATGCCCTGCGGTCCCTCCACCTCGAAGCTGTCCCCCTGCTCCACCCCGAGCATCGCCTTGCCCAGCGGCGAGTCGGGAGAGATCAGCCGCACCGCGATGCCCGCCACCTGCACCGTCGGCCCGCCCGTCGGCGCCAGCAGCAGCCAGCCCGGGCGAGGCCCCGACACCCGCACCACGGAGCCCAGGGCCACGCCATCTTCGCTCGGCAGCGGCTCGCGCTCGCGGAACCAGGCGCAGAGCCCGCGCAGCTCGGCGACCCGGACGGCCTGCCCGCGAGCCAGGTAGGACGCTTCGGTCGCGCGCGTGTCGTACTTGCCCTCGGAGCGAGTCTCCTCGCTGGTGGCCTCGTCGCGGGCCATCGCGGCGACGCGCTCGATCGCGGCGAGCTCGGCGTCGAGGGTGGCGCGCACGGCGTCGAAGAGCTGGAGCTTGTCGGGGGTCATGGAGGAGCCACCTATCATGGGGCGTGAACGCCTCGCCGGATCTGTGAGGGCATTGATGCGTCCACCTCCTCGCGCTACAGCGGCCGGATGCGCTCCTCCATCCTCCTCTTCGCCCTCTCCCTTGCCTGCTTCGTCCCGCTCGCCCGCGCGCAAGAGGTCGCGGCGCCCGCGCAAGCCGCAGCGACCGTACCGTACCAGAAGCTGGTCGGTGAGACCTTCGTAAAGGACCTGGATGGTCAGCCCGTGACCCTCCGGGTCGTCTACGACGGTGTATCGGGCCCCAACATCGTCACGCTCTACCGGAACTCGAAGATCAAGACCAAGGACCGGGTGTTCGTGAACCACCATGATCCGGCCACTCCAGCCATTCCCTCAGGGATGGTTGGCGTCTCGGCGATGCCGTCGTTCGCCATCTCCTTCGCCAAGGCCGACGCGGACCGGGTCCTCGCCCTCGCGCCGGGCACGGTGATCGAGATCAGCGGTGTCGCGGAGAAGACCGTCTTCGGCATGATGGCCGTCAAGACGCTCGGCCTGCATGTCAACGTCTCGGCCTTCCAGGTGGTCGATCCGTAGGGTCTGGCACCGCTCTTCTCAGGAGCGCCGCGTCAGCGTCGACCGACCTCCCCTCACTCCACCCGCCGGCTGACACGGAACACCAGCGTGGTGTACGGCAGGTACTCCTCCCGGCTGCCGGAGACGTCGACGGCGATGGGGTTGACGACATCCTTGTCGCGGCCCACCGCGATGGCGACGATGAAGGGGGGATGGGCTTCGACGACAGCGGCGTGGCCAGCCTCCGTAGTGGCACGGTCGTAGGCACTGTTGACCTCTTCGCCGCGTCACGCACATCGTCGGCCCGAAGCGTTTCGCCCCCAGGTCGCTACCAATTCCGGCTTGACAGCCAAGAGAGTAACTCCGGCCCTTCGGGCCACCTCTCCCCGCGAGCAGGGGGAGGGTTGATTTGCTCTCACNNGGTGCCGAGCGGAGCGAGGCGGAGGGGGGTCGTCCGGCTTCCAGCACCCGCTGTTTCCGATTTGGGGGGCGAGGGAGAGGGTGGGTTGGCAGGGGGAAAGGTGGCTCGCCACCCAAGTTGCTTGTAGGATGAGCGTTCATCCCATGAGCAACTTGGATTGAGGTCAAGTTCCTCGGAGGATGAGCAGTCATCTCGTTGGTACCTTGGTGGGCGTGGCGTATCGTCAGCCTGCAATACAGAGTCGAGCGCGGCCAGGGTTGGGTGTGCGGACGTAGCAGGGCTCTCTGAGTCCCAAAGGATCGCTACGTCTGTCCATTCCCGCTTGCACAGCTTCAGGAACCAGATGCACCCCTCCGCGGACTCGACCTGGTGTGACCAGCCCGGCCTCAGCCCGCGGTCGCCTTGGCCAGCGCCTGCAGCAGCCCCGCGATCTCCTCGGGGAGCCCGCCCGGCACGGCGGGCACCGGGTCACCGGCGGCGACGCCGCTGAGGAAGGCGCCGACGGCCGGCAGCGGCGGCGGGGCCTGGGAGAGCTGGGCGAGGACCTCGGCCAGCTCGGCGGAGGGCGGGGTGCCGGTGCTGCGGTGGTGGTGGGCCGCGGCAGCGAGCTGGCGCAGGGCGTCGAGGAGCTGGCTGGGGACGCGGGTGGGGTTGTCGGCAGGGCCTCGGGCGAGGCGATCCAGCTCGGCGAGCTGCTCCTCCTTGCGGGCGGCCCAGCGGGCGGCGGCGGCGGCGTCGCCGCGGGCCTGGGCGATCTGTTCGAGGTTGGCGTAGTCCTTCACGGTGTCGGGGGAGCGCAGGCGCTCGCGGATGGCGAGGGCTTCGCGCGCGTGGCGCTCGGCGGTGTCGAGGTCGCCGAGCAGGCGGTGCAGGACGCCGAGCTGGAAGAGCGAGGCGGCGATGTCCGGCTCGGTGTTCAGCTCGCGACAGATGGCCAGCGCCTCCTCGACCGAGGCCACCGCCTGGCCCAGCAGGGCGGGACGCTCGGCGGCCAGGTCCGGGTCCTCGGCCATCACCTGGTGCAGGATGCCCAGGTTGTGGGCGGTGGCCGCAAGCTGGCGCCGATCGCCCAGGCGGATCGCCAGCTCGCGGGCGCGGGCGTTCCAGGCGCGGGCGGCGTCGTGGTGTCCGCGAAGCTGCTCGGCGCTGCCGAGCAGGTCGGAGGTCTGCATCTCACCGCCCTCGTCGACGGCCCGGCCGAAGCGGTCCAGTGCGTCGTGGAACAGCGCGACGGCGCGGTCGAGGTCGCCGGTGTTCCGGGCGAGGAGGCCCTGGTGCTGGAGGGTGGCCGCCTCCAGCCCGGCGTCGCCGACGTCGCGGGCGGCCTGGAGGGCCTCGTCGTAGCGGCGGTCCGCCTCGACATGGCGCTGCTGGGCGGCGAGGATCGCGGCGGTCTGCCCGAGCCCCGCGGCGACCGCCTGTGTGCGGCCAAGCTCGCGGTTGATGGCGAGCCCACGCTCCGACACCTCTAGCGCCTCGTCCAGGAGGCCCAGGTCGTGCAGCGCGTTGGCCCGGTCCCCCAGGGCCGCCGAGAGGTTGGCCCGCTCGCCCAGCTCTGCAAAGCCCGCCGCCGCCGCCTCCAGCGGGCCCAGGGCGAGGTCGGGGCGGCCGGAGTGCAGTAGCACCCGCCCCAGGAAGAATCTGCACGGCGCTACCTGATGCTCTCGACCGGCGGCCCCCTCAAGTCGCAGGAGCTGCGCCTGGAGCAGGTCCACCGCATCCTGGGCCCTGCCTTCCAGACACAGGCCCCAGGCGTGCTGCCGCTCGGCGGCCAGCCCCTCGTCGCTCTCCGCGCCGCCCTCGGGGGCCAGCGCCCCCAGCCGCTGTCGCACCCCGGCGGCCCAGCGGGCCTGCTCCTTGGGGCGGCCGGCGCGCTCCAGGTAGCTGCCCACCGTGTTCGCGATGAACCACGCTTCCCGCCCGTCGCCCCGGTCGAAGGCGGCGCGGACCGCCCGCCGCAGGTTGCCCTCCTCCCGGGCCGCGCACGCCATCCCGCCGGCGGGGGAGCCGCCATCGAGGGCCTGGTCGATGCCCCCCGCCAGCGCCCGGTAGATCTCTACGAAGCGCTCGGCCGCCTCGAGCTCCGGCGAGGCCGACAAGGGCAGGGTCGGGTGGAAGCGCAGGAAGGGGCGCCCGCCGATCTGGACGCCCGCGTCCTCCTCCCGCACCAGGGCCACGCCCTCCAGCTCGGCGCGGACGGCCTCCCAGGCGGCGGGCTCCAGGCCGACGAGGTCGATGATGTTCACCTCGAAAGCCCCACCTTCGAACCACGCCAGCCGCGGCAGCACCGCCCTGGCCGCCTCGCTCAGCCTGGAGGTCGAGAACTCCAGCGAGGCCCGCAGCCCCTTGTTCCGGTCCTCCTCCGCCTCCGGGTTGGCGAAGCGGTCCAGCAGCCGCCGGTACTCCGCACGCACCGCAGCGGGCGTCAGCTTGTCGAGGTGGGGCAGCACCAGCTCCAGGGACAGGGGGTGGCCGTCCAGCACCCGGACCAGCTCCTCGATCTCAGACCGCTCGAAGCCGGCCGAGCCCACCGGCACGTCGTGGCGGTCCAGGACCAGCTCGGCCAGGTCCAGGGCGTCCCCGCTGCCCAGGCCGCCCAGGTGCAGCGCCTTGATCCCGGGCAGGCCCGAGGCCTCGGGCCGGCAGGT
>DDSR01000058.1:9519-21543 GCA_002343455.1 Deltaproteobacteria bacterium UBA2385
ACTGCGGCAGCGTGCTCTCGAAGTTGTCCCAGATCCAGAGCAGCGGCTCTTCGCGGAACAGGGCCACGGCCTGCACCCAGGCCTCCTCGTCCGAGCCGGGAACCGCATCGGCGCCATGGACGTAGGCGAGCAGCTCCCGACAGGCGACCATGGGGCCGGCGCGCCGCTCGAAGGTGGTGAAGCAGGCGCCCCCGGCCCGCTCTCCGGTGCGGGCCCACCAGTGCGCCGCCTCGCGCGTCAGGCTGGTCTTGCCCATGCCCCCCATGCCGTGCACCACCACGGCCGGGTGCTTGCGCAGGGCGCGCCGGAGCGCCAGCAGGTCGCCGGCCCGGCCGGTGAAGCCGTAGAGCGGCGGCGGCGGGAAGTGCTTGTCCGGCGGCCGGCCGCGAAGCGCTTTGCCGCCCTTCTTCGCCGGGGCGCCCCCGGGGACCATCACCGGGTCCTCTCCCACCTGGTAGAGCTGGGCGATGTGCCAGTCGTGTAGCTCGATCCTCTCGCGCCGGCCGATGTCGCGCCGGGGATCGGCTTGGAGCGCCCGGCGGCCGCGGAGCAGGGCCTCGCCGACCGAGGCGCCGTCGCAGAGCCCCTCGTAGAAGGCCTGGACCAACAGCCGGGCCGCCGTGACCGTCACCGAGTGGGAGAACGCGATGACGCTGCCCACGCCGTGCTGCAAGAGGGCCGGCGCCACCGAGCCGAAGACCTCCTTGTCCAGGTCCGAGGTCTGGCAGGCCTCCAGCAGGGCCAGCGGCACCCGCATCGCCGCCAGCAGCTCGCCCAGCCGCCGCCCCTCGACCAGGTCCTTCGTCGCGTCGGGCTGCTCGAAGCAGAGCGCCCCCACCCCGGACTGGCGCAGGTAGACCCCGTGCCCGTCGAAGTGCACGACGTGGAAGGGCTGGCCGGTCTCGCGGGCGGCCGTCAGCCGTCGGTCCAGCTCCGGAAGCGTCGGGGGCTCGCAGAAGTCGACGTGGACGTTTCCGCCCAGCCGGTCCAGCGCGTCGAGCACCGGCGCTGCGCTGGTGCGCGGGTCGATGAAGCCGGTATCCGTGGGCCGCGCGATCACCAGCAGCACCCGCAGCGGCACCGCCACCACCGGCGCGCTCGTCGCCGGCGTGCCAGGGAACTGGCGGCGGATGCTCACGTCGCGGAAGACCAGCGAGCCCGCGGGGGTGCGCAGCAGCTCCCATGGCAGGGACAGCACCCCGGGGTCGTCCGAGACCAGGGTCAGCACCTTCGGGCCGGCGGTGCCGGCCAGCGCGTCGAGCGGGTGGGTCCCGCCGTGGGTCCACAGGTCCGCGTGGAGCCGCTCGCCCCACTGTTGCAGCCGCTCTTCGAAACGCCTCGCCCGCGCGTGGTCCCCCGGCCCCGGCAGCCGCAGGTATTGCTCCAGGTACCAGCGGTGATCGTCGTCGTCGCCCTTGACCATCGGCAGGTCGAAGCGGTGTTGATCCTCCTCTCCCCCTACCCACCGCGCTTCGAGCTGGTCGCCCTCGGCCCGCAGGCGCAGGCGCCGCTCGGTGGTCTTGCCCCGCGGCGCGCGCGGCGCTCCCGAGACCCAGGCCAGCAGCTCGCCCTGGCCGGCGGTGCTCCGCCAGTCCACGCGCCGCTTCGCCCGTAGCAGCGGCGGGAGGTGCGCCTCGTCCAGCTCCCCGACGATCACGGGGACCACCCGCGTCGCCCCGTCGGACAGCTCGGCGTGCAGCACGGCATCCACTTCGCCCTGTGCCCAGCCCGACGCCAGCTGCCGGTCCGACAGGCAGGCCACCAGCCACCGGCTCCGCGCCAGGCCCTCGTTCACCTTGTCCGGGATCGAGGCTCCGGGGCCGATCTCCTTTTCGTCGAGCCAGACCCGCTTCCCCGCGCCCTCCAGGGCCGCCGCGAGCGCCCGCACGGCCTCCTTGTCGGCGCTGGCGTGACAGAGGAACACATCCCAGGCGACGAAGGCACCCGTCCGCCTCACTCCACCCACCGGCTGACCCGGAACACCAGCGTGTTGTACGGCAGGTACTCCTCCCGGCTCCCCTCCCGCACCACGGCCTGCACCCGCCGGTCCCAGCGCCACTCCTCCCAGTGGATCACGCCGTCCCGGGGCACCTGCGCCACGATGTACGATCCCAGCGCCAGGCGGTACCCGGCGGGCGCCTCCGTGTCGAAGTCCAGGCCCAGCTCGAAGACCTGGACGGCGGCCTTCTCGGTGTCCAGCAGGCTCTCCAGCAGGCTCTGGGCGGTCGCCGTCAGCGGCGCCAGGGCCGGCTGCGCCGCGTTCAACAGCGTCAGGCCGGCCCGGATCGCCGGGGAGTCCAGCAGGGTCTTGAAGGCCTTGCCCCCCTGGCTGGCCACATGCAGGGTGGTGAACTTCAGGCCCAGCCCCTGCCGCCCGGGGTTGACCCCGCGAAACACGGTGGTGCCCGCGACCCCCGCGAAGTCCTGCCGCCCCACCCGATAGGCCTGGTTGAACGAGAGGGGGACCGTCCCCTCCCCCTGGCGGTGGGTGCCCTCGACGTTGACCACGATGTCGTGGCCGCCGACCCCGGGGTAGTCCTCGACCCGCACCCGGTCGAGCTTCACGACCAGGGGCTGGTTCTCCAGCCCCGCGTCCGCCCCCTGGCCGCCGCCGGGGAGGATCTCCAGGACCGGGTCGGCCGTGGTCGTGTTCGGCACGAACCCGACCTGGTGATTCCCGTAGCGCCAGGGCTTGTCGAACCAGCCCCGCCGGTCGGCCCGGGCCTCGCTCAGCTCTGCTCGCGGCTCCATTCGGCCGGTCGACTGCAAGACATCGAGCAGCTCGTTCTCCTGCAGGTCGGCGAAGGTCCGTGCTCTGTTCATGTCGGGGCTCCTTGGGGTACGGGTGCCAGCCCGGTCAGGACCAGGCGGACGATGGTGTCGGGGTCGGTGGTGGTGGCCAGCTCGGCCTGCTGTGCCTCGCTCAGGTGCGTCCCCAGCGCCGCGCTTGCCCCGCCGCGCGCCACGAGCTCCTCGCCCAGGGCCTCGGCGGAGGGAAGCGGGTGCTCGGGCCCGGCCCAGGCGTGGGTGGAGGCCTGCTCGATGTCGATCCGACGCAGCCGGGCCCAGGCCTCGTCCCGCGAGACCGGCGAGGGCAGCCCGAGCAGGGCCGCCGCCAGGGCGGTGGCGCCACCGAAACCCGCACAGAGGAAGACCGGCTTTCGGGCCCGGCAGGAGAGCACGATCTCCTCCAGCACGCCGGGCACGGTGCCGAAGAAGCCGCCCACCTTGCCGCCCAGGGCCACCAGGGCCTGCGCCTCGGGCAGGGGCTTGCCCGGTGGGGAGCGGATCCCCGCCAGCGCCTGCCGCATCTCGGAGCTGCCGCGGCTCCAGGCGTAGCGCTCGGGATCCCCCTTCCGGGCGTCGATCTTCTCGCCCTTGGGGCTGAGCTCGTGCAGATCGATCAGCGGATCCTCCGGCTGGGGCATGACGTGCCGGATCGCGGTCCGCGCAAACGCAGCCCAGGCCTTTCGGTCGTTGCCGATGGCCTGGGGCCAGCCGACGAAGGCCTCGATCGGCGCCAGACCCTCCCCTCCAGACTGCCGGTTGCTGGCCTCGACGAGGTTGAAGAGCAGCAGCGTGAAGCCATCCGGACGCAGGTCGCCGCCGTAGGCGATGCTGGCGCCGCGCTGGAGGAGGGCCCGCGCCACCGCGATCTGCACAGCCTTGACATGCAGCAGGCTGGCCCCTTGGGCGAGGAGCGTGGCCTCCTCGGGCTCCGAGACCGAGACCTGCACGCGCAGCTTCAGCGTCTGCTCCTGTCCCTCCCCCTCCCCCTCCCCCTCGCCCGCGCTTCGCAGCTCCAGGTCGGGCAGGTGGCGCTTGAAGTGCGCACGATCCAGCGCCTGCAGCGGTGGATCGGGGTGCAGCAGCAGCGGTAGCCCCTCGCCCCCCTGGCGCATCGCCCGCAGGCCGTCGACCAGGTCTGGCCGATGCGGAACGACCAGGACCCTGCGCCCACCCAGGGCCTCGGCCTTGGCCGTCAGCCGCGCGCGGCAGAGCTCCCAGCGCAGGGCGACCCGGATGGCGGCGTCGACCACCTCGGGGCAGCTGCTCGGGCCTCGCCAGCGGATCCGAGGCGCCGCTCCCGGGTAGGAGTAGGACTCCTCGCCCCCCTCTTCGCCGGCCTCGACCACCAGGAAGGGCAGGTCCGCTTCGCGCGCCCGGTTGGCCTCCCAGCGGCACCAGGGCCGAGAGGGCCAGGCGTCGCTGTGGATGGCCACGAAGACGCTGCGCCGGACCTCCAGGTCCAGGCGCGCGGCGAAGTCCTCGCCCGGCGCGATGCCCGAGCTGTCGTAGAAGGCCTTCACCGGGCTGTTGCGGGCGAGGTAGTCCAGCAGGTCTCCGGCGACCCCGTCTCCGTCCTCCTTCGCGTGCGAGAGGAAGAGCGAGATCGGCGCCGGCCGCAGCCCCCGGCCGGGCGAGCCGCCATCCCCGAGCACCTCGCGGGCCAGCTCGTGGGTCAGGCGGCTGATCAGCCGGGCCGCGCGGGCCTCGCCCTTGACGGGCAGATCGGCGAGGCGCACGAAGTTGACGGCGCTGATCTTCGGGTCCAGGCGGAAGGCGTGCTCGGAGAGGGCCACCGGCAGCAGCAGGCAGCCCGGTCGCCCGACCCAGCGGTCCAGGAGGCCCTCCAGCCCGCCAGGCGCTCCCTTGAAGGCCTCCTCGGGCTCGGCCACCATCAGGTCGTCGACCAGCAGCACCAGGACGGGCAGATCCCGGTCTCCCGGCGTGTGATGCGCGGCGATCGGGCCGCCCGCGCTCCCCTCACCTCTCCAGCCAAAGGCCACCGGCAGGCCGAGCGAGGGCTCCAGGGGTCGCGCCGGATCCAGGTGGAAGGCGCGAAAGACCGCCTCCGCCAGGGCCGAGGCGCCCACGGCGTCGGGGTGCCAGGCCACCCGCAGGTGAGGGCTTCGCACTACGTGGGGATCCCGATGGTCCGGGTGACCTGGCCCAGCACCCAGGTCCAGGTGTCCTGGCCCTGCCGGGTGAACATCGCCTGGAGGAAGGCGTCGGGGCTGGTAGCCCCCAGCACGTCGTTGTCCGGCCCCGAGACCAGCGGGACGAAGCGCACATGGTTCGTGCTCTCCGGGGCATCGTAGCCGGGCATCAGCGCCCAGTGCTCGACCAGGCGTCCGGACACGCTGGGCACGGAGTGCACGTAGACGAAGCCCGCCAGGGTGTTGTTGTAGAGGACCCGGGCCTTGACCACGATGTTGTTGGACGGACCGCCGACCCCGCCGTTGGGGATGCCCGCCCGGGACAGGCAGAGCACCGCGTCGTAGACGAAGCTGGCCGCCTCGGAGGGGTATGCGTCCGCCACCCAGTCGAAGAACTCCTGCCGATCGTCGTGCTGGGTGGCGCTCTCCTGGACCTTGGTGTCGTAGCCCTGGGAGGGCGCGCGCCCCGGGCGCAGCAGCCAGTGCTCCAGGCTGATCGAGGGCGAAGTCGAGAGCAGCTCGGAGTAGCAGAAGCCCGCGGTCGTGTCGTCGCGCTCGATGCCGACGGTGCCGGGGTCGATCTGCCGCCGACCAAGGAGGGGAGGAGCGGGGAGGAGGTCATCGAAGAGGAAGGACAAGGGGTACTCCAGGTTGGGGGTACAGCAAGATGGAGCCACGGGCGCATTCTGTTACCGTCGGGGGAGGAATTCCAGGGGAAACGCAGAATGAACGCCTCAGAGCAGGACCGAGCGCCTTCGCGCTGTCGGATCGTGGTCGTGCCGGACCTCATGGGCAGCGAGCTGTGGGATGGCGGCACGCAAGCCTGGCCGTCGCGGCCGTGGCTCAGCGAGCACGGAGAGCGGCTGGTCCAGGCGCCGCTGACGCTGGGCGAGGGCCTGCCAGCGGTCTACGCCCCCTTGAAGCAGCGCCTGAGAGAGCTGGGGCCCGTCTCCTGGATGCCCTGGGACTGGCGCCAGGAGCTGGAAGAGCAGGCTCGCCTGCTGGCCTCCGCCCTGCGCTCCTGGATCGACAGCGGCCCCGCGGCCCTCCCCCCCCGGGTGGTGGGTCACGGCTTCGGCGGGCTGCTCTGTTGGGCGGCCCTGGTGGGGGATCCCGCCCTGGCGGACCGCCTCGTGCAACTGGACGGCCGCCTTGTGATGCTGGCCCCCCCGTGGGGCGGCTGCGCCCGCCTCGCCAGCCTGCGCCGCGGCGAGGGCGCGCTCCACCACGTCCTGGCCGGGCGCGGGGTGGCCGGGCGCGGGGTGGACGGCCGCCTGCTGGCCGCCAGCCTGCCGGCATCCTCGGGCCTGGGCGCCCTTCGGGCGCTGATCGAGCGGGGCTGGGCCGACTGGCGAGCAGGCAGGACGCGGCACGGCCCGCCGTGCGAGCTGCACCTGGTCCAAGGGGGTGGGCAGCCGACCTGGATCGAGGCCGCGGTCCAAGACGGAGACGGCCGAACCCCCTGGCTCGGCACGACCCTCGACCACCCTCCCGACGAGCCGGACTCGACGCTGCTGCCCGGAGGCGTGGGCCGCTGGTCGGCGATGGCCAGCCACGCCCAGCTCCTCGGCGACCCCGCCATCCTCGACTCGATCGCCGAGCTGGTCGGCGGGGGCAGGACCCTCGGCCTGGAGCGTGGCGCCTGCCTCTCGGCCCGCGCCCTGCGCCTGAGCCCGACGGCTGCCCCCTGGCCCGGCGCGCTCGACGACGCCGGCCTGCTGACCCTGGCCGTGGCCGGCAGCGCCACCTGGCCCCCTCCGCCTCGACGCCCCCTGCGCCTCTCGGTGGCCCACATCCCCTCGTCCCCCGAGGCGCCACCAGCCGGCACCGGCTTCGTGTCCCCCGGCTTCTTGTCCCAACGCGAGGCCGCGCGCGAAGCGCTGGTCGAGCTGGGCGACCGGGCGCGGGTCTCGGTGGACGCGGCGGTGGCGGCGCTCGGCCCCCAGGCAGGCCTGCTCGCCTGGGTGGAGGGCGCCATCCTCGCGTCCCGCAGCGGAGCGCTGAGGGATGTCTGCTTCGCCAGCCGCAGCGCCGACCTCGCGGCTCGCCTCCGCGCCCTGTTGCCCTCGATGCCATGCTGCCTGGGGCTCGCCATGGAGCCGGACGAGGAGCTGGTGATCGACGCCCGCGCCAGCGGGAGGGGGCGCCCCTGGGCCGAGCCGGGGCCGGCCTCGCTGCGCCTGGAGCCCGCCTGGCTGGCCTCGAAGCTGCGCTGGACCGAGCATGGCCTGGCAGCAGGCCTGGCGGCCCGGGAGAGGCCGATCGCCAGCCGTGAGCGGCTCGCGGAGCAGGTGCGAGGCTTTCCGAAGCGCTCCGGGGCGGAGCTGCCCGCCCAGGAGCTGCTCCCGGAAGAGCTGCTCGGCGCCTGGGCGGCGCGCGACATCACCCTGCTCCTGGAGAGCGAGGGTTCCAGCGGGGACGACCTCGCCGCGATCCCCTGGGAGGCGGTCGGGGGCACCCACGCCGCTGCGCCAGGCCTCTCTCGGGTGCTGGTGCGCCAGCTCCGGGTCGGGGCCACGCCAGCGGTCATCCCGCCCCGCGCCCGAGCCCTGGTGATCGCCGAGTCCAGGGTCCCCGGCGCGGGCGATCTGCCCTTCGCCCGCGCCGAGGGGCGAGCCGTGGCCCGCCTCTTCCGGCTCGCGGGGCTGCCCACCACCCTCGTCGAGCGCGGGGGCTACGAGATCCTCCGCCAGGCGCTGGCCGACGACGAGGGCTACGCCATCATCCACGTCGCCGCCCACGGAGAGGTCGCGTCCAACAACCTTGGGCTGGGCGCGCTGCTGCTGACCGACGCGCAGGGCCGCCTCCGACGCCTGCTCCCCGAGGCGATGAGCGTCTCGGCCGCCGCTCCCGGGCTGGTCTTCCTCAACGCCTGCGAGCTGGGGACCACCGTCGACCCCGGACCCTCGCCCGAGCATCACACGCCCTTCGCTCGCTCCTTGATCCAGGCCGGGGTCGGGGCCTTCGTGGGCGCCGCCTGGCGAACGCGGGACGACGCCGCCGCCGCCTTCGGCGAGGCCTTCTATCGCGCCATCCTCTTCGGCCGCCTCCCCTTCGGTCGGGCGCTGCTGACCGGCCGACGGGCCTCCTGGCAGCGCGCGCCCGAGGACCGCACCTGGGCCTCCTTCCAGGGCTATGGCGACCCCTCGCTCCACCCGCTGCCGGACCTGCGGCTCGCCGAGACCCCCGCCACCTGGGAGGACTGGGCGGCGACCCTCGACGACCTGGCCGACCGGATCCAGGCGGGAGCGCGGGAGCGAGTCCCCGCCCTCGCCGCGCTCGCCGCCCTCTCCGACGAGGCGGAGCGCCCTGGGCTGGAGCTCTCCGACAGCCTCGTCGAGCAGCTCGCCCGGACCTGGATGACGGCGCAGGAGCCGGCCCGCGCCGTCGCGCTCCTCAATGGCAGGGGCACGCTCGTCCGCGTGTGCGCCCAGGCTCGGGCTCAGGCCGCGCTGTTGGCCTGGTCGCGCCTCCCCCCGCGGGCGCCCCTCGCCGCGCGTGCGCCGGTCCAGGCCTCCATGCAGAAGGCGCTGGCTACGCTGGCGCAGGACAGCTCTCCAGCGGGGCTGCTGCTGGCCGCTGAAGTTTATTGGTTGGCTGCCCAACCAGGTTTGGTGCCCGATCCCGGTGGCTGCATCCGCTTCACCCAGGACACCGTCCGGCGCCTCCAGGCCTGGGCCACCCGCGCCGCCGACCCCGAGCTTCGCCTTCGATACGAGCGCCTCCGAAGCGCGACGATCAACCCTCCCCCTCCCCTCGTGCCGGCCGCGCCCGCAACAGCGCCCGACACTCGGCCAGGCTGAGCACATCGAGCTCCCGATCGCCCTCGGCGCCGGGGAGCGAGGCCTCGATACGCAGGCCGCGGCGGGCCCACTCGACCAGGCCGGTCGCCTGGTGCAGCAGGGCGCAGCTCTGCAGCAGCAGCTCGTCGCTCCCGCGCTCGTCGACCTCCTTGAGGTAGGTCCCCGCCCAGGCCAGCCCCTCCGCCCCTCCGGCTTCGGCCTCCAGCGCGGCCGCCAGCAAGGCAGGCCCGAACAGCCCCGCGGCGTGAAAGCCCGTCCGCGCACGCCGCCCCAGCCTCAGGGCCTGGTCGCGCTCGCCACCCCGTCGGGCCAGGACAGCCTCGTTGAGGGCGACCAGCCCACCCTGGGCTGGATCACCGAGCGTGAAGACCGCGTCGACCAGCTCCTCGTCGGCCTGCGCCGGGCGTCGAGCCCGCACCAGCGCCGTTCGTAGCAGCCAGCGCGCCCGCGCCTCGAGCAGGCAGTGTCGCGCGTCCTGGGCGAGCTGCAGGCAGGAAGCGGCGACCTCCTCGGCCCGCTCGGTGTGGCCGGCCTCCAGCGAGGCGCTGGCCTGGTTGATGCTGGCAGCGATCTTCGAGTGCAGATCGGTCCGACCTCGACTGGAGGCCTCGTGCATCTCGGCCGCCTCGGCGAAGCGCCCCTGCCGGTAGAGGAGGTGCCCCCGCCAGCCCGCCAGCCGCGCCTCGTCCTCTGGCGAGCCGGCCTGCCCGATCCGGCTCGCGGCCAGCTCGACGGCCCGCTGCTCCTCCGCCGTCGACTGCCGCCGCGCCGCCTGGATGCGAACGGCGTCGCGCCAGGTCTCCAGGACGGGGCACGGAAGGGAGGCGATCGCCTCCAGCTGCTCCCGGGCCAGCTCGGGGAGCCCCTCCAGGGCGGCGCGGGAGCAGGCCAGGAGCTGGACCAGCTCCGGACGTCCGGGGAAGGCCGAGACGCGCTCCAGCTCCCAGATCGCGTGCGCCAGGACGGGGGAGCGCTCCGTCGCGAGCGCCGCCTCCGCGTAGTCGCTGGCGACCAGCGCGAGATCCTCCTCGTTCTGTCCGCTGGCACGCAGGACGTGCAGGGCCAGCTCCAGCGTGGCCAGCGCACCTCCCTGGTCCCCTTCGAGCCGCTGCCGGGCCGCGTGCTGGCGGGCCGGGATCACGTCGATCCCCCCCTCGGGGCCGTCGTTGATCAGCCAGTCCAGGCTGGTGGGGCTGGCCCATCCCTTCGAGACCCAGGCCGCCAGGGGGCGAGGGCCCCGTCGGCGCAGCAGGTCGAGATCCCGGCGCTCCACACGCAGCCGACCGGCGTCAGGGCGGACCAGGCCGGCCGCGCGCCAGGCCTCCAGCTCCTCCCGGACGTTGGCGCGATCTCCCTGGGTCACCTCCAGCAGGCAGGAGGCGGCGTCGGTCGGGAGGTGCAGCACCCGATCCGGCCCGTGGAAGGCCCCCGCCAGCTCCTCGTGCCTGAGGGGTGGGCCCTCGGCGGTCCACGGCAGCGGCAGGACCTCTCGCTTCGAGGAGAGGCCCAGCTGCCGCAGCGCCTGCCAGGCGTCGGGCGGGCGCCCGGAGGGGTCCGCGCAGAGGAGGCTGGCTACGGCCTCGACGACCGCCGGGGGCACGCTCCCCTGCGGATCGGCGACCGGAGGAGCCGGACTCCAGCGGGCCCGAATCAGCGAGCCGAGGTTGGTGGCCTGCCAGGGCCCACGACCTGTCAGCGCCTGGTAGAGCATGACCCCCAGGGCGAAGAGGTCGGCGGCGGGGGTCGGGGATGCCCCCAGCAGCGCTTCGGGGGGGACGTACTCCATGGTGCCGCGCACCCCCAGGGCGTCTCCCCGGCACCCCGCGCGGTTGGAGAGGCCGAAGTCCAGCAGCCGCACCCCCCCGTCGGCGTCGACGAGCACATTGGCGGGCTTGAGATCACCGTGGACGATCCCGGCGGCATGGACCCCGGCCAGCGCCAGGAGCAGCTCGCGCGTCGGGCCTTGAAGCGCCGCCCAGGTGCACGGGGTCGGCGCTCCAGGGAAGGGCCGCCCGTCGATCCGCTCCGTGACCAGGTAATGCTGCGGGCCGTCGAGCCCTTCGTCCAGCAGCCGCACCACGCCGGGGAGGACCAGCTCCCTCAGCCAGGCCGACTCGCGGATGGCGTGCGCGTTTCGTCGCTCCGGCTCGATCAGCTTGACCGCGACCACGCGGCCCGTCAGCTCGTCGTGGGCCTCCCAGACCACCCCCTGCCCCCCTTCGCCCAGCAGGCGCAGGAGTCGGTATCGACGCGCCACGAGTCGCGGAGCGTCGGGCATTCCGTTGGCCATCGCCGAGAATGAGGCCATTCAATTCGTTATCACGCCGCTCCCCCACGCGGTTATCCGCGACCATGCCCGACTCCGTCCGCTCCCGCCTCTTCCGCCGCGGCGCCTCCATCGTCGGCCTCTCCCTGGCCGCCACTACCGGGGCGCTGCTCTCCGACGCCTGGGTCCCCTTCGGAAAGGGCGCCGTCGGCGCGCGCCGCGACCGGATGGAGGCCTCGCCCCAGTGGGAGGACGGCCGCTTCGTCAACCCGCAGCCGATGTGGAACGACGTGCTGGGCACCTTCACCAGCTTCTTCGAGGTCAGCCCGGTGGCCGAGCCCGACGCGCCCCTGCCCGTCCAGAGCGGCACGCGCGAGCGCTTCGCCCTGCCGCCCGCCACCGGGCTGCGCGTCACCTGGCTGGGCCACAGCACCCAGCTCATCGAGCTCGACGGCGTCACGATCCTGACTGATCCCATCTTTGGGGGCCGGGCCTCGCCGTTCACCTGGGCCGGGCCCGAGACCTGGTATGACCCGCCCATCCCGCTGACCGAGCTGCCCCCGGTGGACGCCGTGCTCATCTCGCACGACCACTACGACCACCTCCAGATGCCGACGATCAAGGCGATGCGAGCCTGGGAGACGCAGTTCATCGTGCCCCTGGGGGTCGGCGCCCACCTGGAGTACTGGGGCATCGACCCGGCGCGCATCACCGAGCTGGACTGGTGGGAGGAGACCCAGGTCGACGGGCTGCGCGTGGTCGCCACACCCGCGCGGCACGCTTCGGGCCGGCAAGCCTTCGATCAGAACGAGACCCTCTGGCTTGGTTTCGCCCTGGTCGGCCCGCAGCACCGGGTCTTCTTCTCGGGCGACACCGGCCTCTTCCCGACGCTGGACGAGATCGGCGCGCGCCTGGGGCCCTTCGATCTGACGATGTTCGAGGTCGGCGCCTACAACGCCGCCTGGCCCGACTGGCACCTCGGCCCCGAGCAGGTGTTGTCGATGCTCCAAACCCG
>DDSR01000270.1 GCA_002343455.1 Deltaproteobacteria bacterium UBA2385
AATATCAAGAAGGGGCAGTTCCTGGCGCCCGAGGACATGGCCCACCCCCTGGCCAAGCTGCGCGGCGGCGGGGCCTCCGGCGTGCTGCTGACCGAGCGAGGGGTCAGCTTCGGCTACCATCAGCTCGTCGTCGACATGAGCGGCCTGCCGCGGATGCGCGCGCTCGGCGCCCCGGTCTGCTTCGACGCCACCCACTCGGTCCAGCGCCCGGGCGGCGCTGGCGCCACCACCGGCGGGGATCGGGCGATGGTGCCCTACCTGGCCCGCGCGGCCGTCGCCGTCGGCGTCGACGCCGTCTTCATGGAGGTCCACGACGACCCCGATCGCGCCTGGAGCGACGGCCCCAACCAGCTCCGCCTGGAGACCGTGCCCGCCCTGCTCGACGAGCTGGTGGCGATCGACCGGCTGGTCCGGGGCTGACGCGCCGCACCTAGTGCAGGGGGTTGCCCTCGGCGTCGTTGGTCTGCTCGTACTTGTCGGGCTCGGTGGTCCAGTGGATGCAGGTCACCGGGCAGGCGTCGATCGCGTCCTGGATCAGGTCCATCGGGCCCTCCTGGGCGATGACGACGGCCTTGGCGTCGTTGGGCAGGACGAAGACGTGGTCGGTGTTCTCGACGCAGGTGCCGCAGTTGATGCACTCCCACTGGTCGATGATCAGCGTCTCGCCGCGGGCGAAGGCCCGGGAGCTGTCGTTGTCCACCGAGCCCCAGTAGGGGGTGCCGTCGTCCGCCTCGTGGATGTCCGTGTCGTCGGGCACCCAGTTGTTTACCGCTTTGACGGTGCCCTGGTTGGCCATCTCGGAGACCTTGCCGCCGGACTGGGCGATCATCGCGGCGATGCCGCCGACCGCCGTCGGGGTGTTGGCGGCCTTCGCCTCGGCCTCCTTGCGGGCGCGGATCTCGGCCTTGCGCTGCTCGGCCTCCAGGCGGAGGGCCTCGATCTCGTCCTCGCCGCGGGCGCTGTGCGGGGCAGCCTCGGCGGCCGGCGGGGCAGCCTCGACCGGCGCGGCCTCGGCGGGTGCGGCCTTGGCCTTCTTGGTCTTCTTGGCCTTGGCCGGAGCGGCCTCCACAGGCGCGGCTTCCACCGGCGCGGCCTCGACCTTGGGTGCCTCGACCTTCACGGGCTCGGCCTTGGGTGCCTCGACCTTGGGTGCCTCGACCTTGGCGGGCTCGACCCGGCGCGGCGTCTCGGCCCCGTAGAGGGTCGGCTCGGGCCGGGCGGGCGTCGTCGTCGGCATCGGGGTCGCTGGCTTCGGGGCCGGGGCAGCCTCCTGCCCGCGCACCATCGCGTGTACGCGCCGCAGGCCGGGGGTGCTGCGCACGGCCTTGCCGATCAGGTCTCGAAACATGGGGAGCTCCGGGCTGGTTCCACGAACGCTCGCCCGCTAACCCACACGCGGGGTTCCGGATCGGGGGCGCTTCGAGTCGAAGAAGGCCATCCAGCGATCCTCGATCGGCAGCAGCGCCTCGTAGACCAGGCGGCACTCGGGATCCTCCTGCAAGCGAGCGAAGAGGGTCTCGTCCAGCAGCAGCAGGCTGCCGGAGTGGGTGGCGATGCCGATGTCCATCAGCAGCCCGGAGAGGGCGGCGTCGCGCAGCCCACCCGCTGGAGGGCGCAGGACGAGCTGTCCCTGGGCGCGGGCGAAGGCCTCCAGGGTGTCGAGCAGGCCGGTTCCGACCTCGGCATGGCGCACCAGCGGAGGATCCTGCGGGCTGTTGGTCAGCAGCTTGGGCGCCGAGCCGCCGCGACGCCCGGCCAGCAGCAGCGCGGTGGAGAGGCAGACGGCCGGCACCGTGCTGATCGCCCGCAGGCGCAGGCTGAGGTTGTCAGGGATCGCCCGGGGCAGGGCCTCCCCGGGGGCGAAGAGGCCGCCGTGGACCCGGGAGCGCGGGTCCAGCGGACCGGGGAGGCGGGCGGCGGCGGGGGCGGCTCGCTCGGTGTTCAGCCGCGGGTTGAGGGCCGCCACACCACCGCCGATCGCCACCAGCGAGGCGGGGAAGGCGATGGTGGGGTCGCCGGGCTCGCCCTCCTCGGTGAAGAAGGCCTCGATGTAGGGGCGGCCGTCGGTCTGCACGGGCATGCCGGGCTCGCCCGCGATCGGCAGGGAGCGCAGGCGTCGACCGGGCAGCAGGCTGGCCGTCGCCGACTCCACCTCGCCCGGCTGCAGGCGGCGGCCGAAGATGCGGCGGTCCCAGTCGGCGAAGCGGGCGGCGAGGCGGGAGAGGCGGTTGCGGGCGGCCAGCTCTCCCGCGGGTCCCGGGGCGATGCCCTGGCCCTGGAGCAGGCCCAGGTACTCGCGGTAGAGCGGGTCGGTGAAGGCGACCAGGATGGCGTCCTCGGCGGCCTCGCGGCGCAGGACCGCCCCGCGGCTGAGGATCAGGCGGTCGTCCAGCCGCATCGCGTCGCCGCGCCGGGCGCACATCTCCAGGCAGGGCGGCAGCGGCGCGTCGCGGGCCCCGGCCTCGTCCAGCACCGCGCGGAGCTGGGCCGTCGAGAGCTCGCCGTTGTCCAGCAGGGCCAGCAGCACCCGGCGGTAGAGATCGGGGCTCTCCCCGCTGTGCTGGCCGGGCTGCAGGGGAGGGGAGGCGCGGCGCGCGGGGGCCGTCCCCAGGGGCAGGGCGAGCTGGGTGCCCACCGGGGGCAGCGGCGCCGGGCGGTCGAAGAGGGGCTCCACCAGGCCGCGCAGGGCGCTGGCCCGACGGCGGGCGGTGGCCGGCGACATGCCGGGCTCCTGGGCCAGGATCATCGGCACCAGCTCGTCGGGCGAGGGCGGCGCCGGTCGGCCCTCGACCAGGGCGCGGGCCATCGGCTGGGCCATCAGGGCGTCGGCGTACAGGCGGCGCTGCTCCTCGGGCTCGGCGAAGGCCAGGGCGAGGCCGCGTGGGCTCAGCCGCAGCTCGCCCTCGGTCTCCACCAGGCCCAGCCACTCTCCCGCTTGCGTGTAGTAGTGGACCGTGCGCAGCTCGACCTCGAGCAGCTCGGCCAGCGGGGCGGCGCGGCGCTGGCCGGCGGCGATCAGGCCGATCAGCCGCATCAGCAGCCGAGGGTTGTTGGCGTTGGGAACCAGCGCTGCGCGCGGTCGGCGGCCTTCCATGGGGGGGAGCATAGCTCGCCGTCAACTGGAAACGTAAGGTGATACTTGAAGAAGAAGATTGACGAGGGTAGAGTCAACCGGCAGTCGCTCCGCCTGCGTCTCGCCCCGGGTGTCCCATGCCTGAAGACCTCCACCCATCTGGCTCCCTCGCCCAGCCGCGGGTCGCTCGTCGCATCCAGGCCCGCCGCGGCCACGGCTCGCCCGTGGAGTCCACTTCCACCGCCGTGGCCCGACAGACCTACCTGGAGACCGCCCTGCGCGGTCGCGCTGCGCGACTGGTGCGCACCACCCTGCGGCGGATGGAGCCGGTCTTCGTCGTGACCCCCCGCTGGAGCCGCCCGCAGGGCTTCCTGGAAGAGGTCGCCCTGGATCTGGCGGTCGGTGAGCCCTCGGTCGGCTGCCGGACCATCGGCTTCCGCCCGCTGCGCAGCCGCGGACCGGCGGCGGCCTGGCCCTTCCTGCTCCAGGTCCTGGGTCAGCTCGGACGCGGCGGCAACGGCGGGGAGATCGTGGCCACCGCCGTCGATCGGCAGGCCTTCAAGGCCGGCGTGGGCGAGGCCCTGCGCGCCGCCCATCGCTCCAGCCGCCACCGCCTGGCCGTCCTGATGCACGGCATCGAGAACATCCCGGTCGAGGTGCTGGCCGACCTGGTCGAAGAGTGGAGCCGCTACCGCCTGGACCACCCCGAGGGCACCCGCGTCACGCTGCTGCTGGCCGGCGCCGAGCGGCCCGCCTGGCTGGACCTGCCCGATCTGCACATCGTCGAGCTGGAGGACTACTCCGAGGCCGAGGCCATCGCCGCCATCGTCGCCCGCTGCGGGCCGCTGCCCCCGCGGCGCCTGCTGACCCTGGCGCGCTTCACCGGCGGCGTGCCCGCGGTGCTCGACGCCGTCAGCGGCATGATCGCCGAGCGCGGCTCGCGGCTGGATGTCGACGTGATCCTGCACGGCATGGGGGCCGTCGCCGACGAGATGCGCGGCGCCCTGGACATCGTCGCCGCCCGGGGCGAGCTGGCCGATCGGCTGGGGCTGTTGTGCAAGGAGCCGAGCCTGCCGGAGGCGATCGACGTCGACTCGCCGTTGCTGGCGGCCGGGTTGCTGCGACGGCGGCGGTCGGGCGGGCAGGACCAGGTGACGCTGCGCTCGCCGGCGCTGGCGGCGTTGTTGGGCTGAGGGTGGGGGGACCTCACTCATGCCGGAGCGCGTCGATCGGCTTCATCCGCGCCGCCCGCCGGGCCGGGAAGTAACCGAAGACCACGCCCATGAAGCCGCTGAACAGAACGGCTCCGACAGCGACGAGGGGGTCGAAGACCAGGGGGAAGCCCATCGCCTGGGACGCGCCCCAGCTGCCGAGGAAGCCGACGCCCACGCCCATGATCCCCCCCACGGCGGAGAGCACCATCGACTCGACCAGGAACTGTAATAACACATCCCGAGCCAGGGCGCCGACGGCGAGGCGGATGCCGATCTCACGGGTGCGCTCGGTCACGCTGACCAGCNNGTTCATGATGCCGATGCCCCCGACCAGCAGGCTGACGGCGGCGACGGCGGATAGCAGGCTGGTGAGCACCATGCTGACGGTGTCCAGCATGCTCAGGACCTCGGCCATATCTCGCACCGCGAAGTCGTCCTCGCTGCCCTCGCGGATATGACGGCGCTGGCGGAGCAGGGCCTCCACCCGCTCCTTGATCACAGCGCTGCTGGCGCCCTCCCGGTAGGAGACGAACAGGAAGCCGACGTCCTTTGAGCCCTGGATGCGCCGCTGGAAGGCGCGCAGCGGGACCAGGATGAAGTCGTCCTGGTCCTGGCCGAAGAGGTTCTCGCCCTTGGGCAGCAAGGTGCCGACGGCCACGCAGCTCAGGCTCTCCATGCGGAGCTCCTGGCCGATCGGGTCCTGGGCGCCGAAGAGCTCCTCGACGACGGTCCGTCCGAGCACACAGACGTTGGCTCCCGAGAGGTGCTCTCCCTCCTCGATGGCCCGCCCTCGCTCCAGGGTCCAGCGCTGGGCGGCGAGGTAGTCGCCGTTGCTGCCGGTGATCTGGGTGGTCCAGGTCTGGTCGCCGGCCGCCGCCAGCATCCGGGTCTGGCTGACGGGGGCCACGCCCACCACCCCCTCGACCTGCTCGCGCAGGGCGAGGGCGTCGGCCTCGTCGAAGGGCCTGGCCGTCGAAGCGCCCGAGCCTCGCTCGCCGCCGGGCATGACGAAGAGCAGGCTCTGTCCGATGCTGGAGAGGGACTGTTCGACCGCCAGCGTGGCGCCGGCGGAGATGTTGACCATGGCGATGACGGCGGCCACGCCGATCAGGATGCCCAGGCTGGTCAGGGCCGAGCGGGCCTTGTTGCGCCGGAGCTGGCGGAAGGCCAGCAGCACCGTGGTCCACAGCATGGTGATGGTCATACGGCCCCCGGGTCCCCGACGATCCGACCGTCGAGGAACTGTACGGTCCGACCGGCGTAGGTGGCCATCTCGGTCTCGTGGGTGACCATCAGGATGGTGATGCCGCGCTGCTGGTTGAGGCCGGCCAGCAGGCCCATGATCTCGTGGCTGCGGGCCTGGTCGAGGTTGCCGGTCGGCTCGTNNGCTGACCAGCGCCCGGGCGATGGCGACCCGCTGCTGCTGGCCGCCGCTGAGCTCGTTGGGGGCGTGTCGGGCCCGCTCGGCGAGGCCGACCTCGGACAGCGCGGCCATCGCACGCTCCCGGCGCTCGCGGGCGCCCAGGCCCAGGTAGATCAGGGGCAGCTCGACGTTCTCGACGGCGGTGGTGCGGGCCAGCAGGTTGAAGCCCTGGAAGACGAAGCCGAGGTACTTGCGCCGCAGCATCGCCCGCTGGTCGGCGTCCAGGCCGGTGACCTCGACCCCCTGGAAGCGGTAGGAGCCGCTGGTGGGCTCGTCCAGGCAGCCGAGCAGGTTGAGGCAGGTGGACTTGCCCGAGCCCGAGGGACCCATCAGGGCGACGAAGGCCCCGGACTGTACGCGGAGATCGATCCCGTCCAGGGCGCGCACCAGGGCGTCACCCTCGCCGTAGACGCGGCTGACCCCTTGGAGCTCCAGCAGGGCGGGATCAGGGCTCATCGGCGCCTCGGCCGCTCCGGGTGGCCTCGACCACCACGGCATCGCCCTCGTTCAGCCCGCCCTCGGCCAGCTCGCCCTCCAGCACCAGGCTGAGGCGGCCGTCGGAGGCCCCGGTGACCAGCTCGACAGGCTCGGGCTCGGTGCTGAGGCTGCCCAGGCGCCAGACCCGCTGGACCAGCTTGCCCTCGCGAGGCGCAGGCGCGGGCAGATCGGCCTGATCCGCCGGCGCCCAGCGCAGCGCGGCGTTGGGCACGAGCAGGGCGTCCGTCCAGGTCTGGGTCTGTACGCGGGCGGTGGCGGTCATGCCGGGCCGCAGCAGGCCCTCGGGGTTGTCCAGGTGCAGGCAGGCGAGGTAGGTCACGACCTGGCTGTTGGCCTTGGGGGCGAGCTCGACCTTGTGTACGACGGCGTCGAAGACCCGGTCGGGCCAGGCGGCCACGGTGAAGTCGGCCACCTGTCCGGCCTTCACCTGCCCGATGTCGGCCTCGTCGATCTCCACATCCACGCTCATGTGGTCGAGTCCCTCGGCCACCTCGAACAGTACGGCGGCCTGCAGGCTGCTGACCACGGACTGTCCGGGGTCCACGTTGCGGGCGAGGACCACGCCGCTGATCGGCGCGGTGATGACGGTGCGATCGAGCTGGGTCTGGGAGGAGGCCATCGCCGCCCGGGCCTGGTCGGCCTGGGCCTCGGCCACCGACACGGCGGCCGCCGCCTGCTGGTAGCTGGTGACGGCCTGCTCCAGGCTGGAGTCGCTGACCACCTTGGCCTCGTGCAGCTTCCGGGTGCGGGCGAGCTCCTGCTCGGCGGCCTTGGCCCCCACCCGGACCTGGACGAGGCTGGCGTCGGCGGCCTTGGAGGCGGCCGTCGTGCGGCGCAGCTCGCTGCGGAGCAGCTCGGTGTCCAGCTCGGCCAGGACCTGCCCGGCGACGACGGTGTCGTTGGTCTCGACGAAGACCTTGGCTACGGTGCCCGAGACCTCGGAGCCGACCTCGACGCTGTGCAGGGGCTCCAGGGTGCCGATGGCCGTGATCTCGACGGTCAGCTCGCCCCGGGTGATCTGCTGGGTCTGGTACTCCCAGGCGGAGGGGCGGGGGCGCAGCAGGACCGCGGCCACCCCCCCGAGCAGCAGCAGCCCGCCCAGGGCGAACAACCAGCGGCGGCGCTTGCCGGAGCGGGGGAGGCCCAGGTTGGCGACGACCTCCTCGGTGGCGAGCTCGGGGGTAGGTGCGGATGGAGGATCTGACACGGGATCTCCGGGGAGGTCTTAGCTGTAAGCACGCTTCGGGCGCTGGCGTC
>DDSR01000052.1 GCA_002343455.1 Deltaproteobacteria bacterium UBA2385
CCCGAATACACCCCTCCCATGCCCACCCTGCACGCCATCATCCCCGAGACCCTCGCCCCCGAGCGCGTCGACCGCGTCGCGCTCGGCCTCTTCGCCGCCCTCGCCAGCCTCTCCCAGGCCCGCAAGCTGGCCCGCAAGGGGGCGCTGCGCCTGGACGGGCTGGCCGTGCCTCCGATGACCACCGCCCTACCGGGGCAGCTCATGGAGGTCGATCTGCCCGACCCTCCTCCGCCACGCTTCGAGATCCCCCTCGAAATCCTGCACGTCGACGACTGGCTGGCCGTGGTCTACAAGCCCGCGGGGCTGATCACCAGCGGTCCCCGCCTTCGCACATTGGCCCACGCCCTGCCGGCCCTGCTGCCGCCCTCGCCCCTGCCTGACGCGATGGCCAGCGCGCACCCGGTCCACCGGCTCGATGCGCGGGTGCAGGGGCCGGTGCTCTGTGCGCGCACCCGCGGGGCGGCGATGGAGCTGGGCCGAGCCTTCCAGGAGGGGCGGGTCGAGAAGCGCTACCGGGCGCTGGTGGTCGGAGCGCTTCAGGGCGAGGGTGAGGTGGAACTACCGGTAGAGAGCAAACCCTCCCGCACCCGCTGGCGCAGCGTCGAGGTGATGGAGGCCCCGATGACGGGCTTCCTGACGACGGTGGACCTCTGGCCGCTCACCGGGAGGCGCCACCAGCTCCGCCAGCACCTCGCCAGCCTGGGGCACCCGGTCCTGGGCGACGGGCGCTATGCGGGCGGGCTGCCCGTGCTGCGCAGCCAGGGACTGATGCTGGCGGCGGTGGAGATCGGCCTGGACCACCCCGGAACCGGCGAGGAGCTGCGCATCGAGGTGCCCGAGCCGGCGCGCTTCGTGGCCTTTCGCGAGCGAGCGCGGCGGCGGATGCTGCGGCTCAGCCCTTCTCCCGCATGATCGCCCGCACCAGCTCGGGCAGTCGCGGCAGCACGGCGTAGACCCGCCGGGCCACCCTCAGCGGCATCGCCGGCGAGCCGAGCACGGCCTCTCCCGGCGGCACGTCGCGGCCGACACCGGACTGTCCGGCGACCATGGCCCCCGCGCCGATCTCCCGGTGTTCGGCGACCCCGGCCTGGCCTCCGAGCATGGCGCCGTCGCCGACCTTGACGCCCCCGGCGAGGCCGACCTGGGCGGCGAGCACGGCGCCCCGGCCGATCTGTACGTTGTGCCCGACCATGACGAGGCCGTCGAGCTTGCTGCCGTCACCGATGCGGGTGGCCTCCAGGAAGGCGCGGTCGATGACGCAGTTGGGGCCGATCTCGACGTCGTCGCCGACGATGACGCGGCCGACCTGGGGGACCTTCTGCGGGCCCTTGGGGTCCGACTGGTAGCGGAAGCCGTCGGCCCCGAGGACGGCCCCGGCGTGGATGCGGCAGCGATCGCCGACGATGGTGCCGGGGTAGAGCACGACGTTGGGGTAGAGGACGGTCCCCGCGCCGACCTGGCACCAGGCGCCGACGAAGGCCCCGGCGTGAACGGCGGAGGAGACGCCCAGGATGGCCGAGGGGTGAACGGTGGCGGTGGGGTGGACGAAGGTCTCGACCCAGGTGGAGGGGGCCGGCTGGTCGACGTCGACGCCGCGCGGCTGCTCCAGCAGGCCGTCGACCTCCGGGAAGAGCTGGGCGAGCAGCCTGGCGAAGGCCCGGGCCGGATTGGCGACCACCACGCAGGTCCGACCCGGCAGCGCCTCGCGCACGAGCAGGACGCCGGCCTTGTTGTCCTCGGGCACCTTGCCCTCGGCGAAGGCGAGCTCGTGGCGCTCGGCGCTGTCCAGGGGGCCGACCCCCGAGATGGAGCGGTCGGCTCCGACCAGGCGACCGCCCACCAGCGCGGCGACCTGGGCGGCGGTCACGGGGTCAGCCGGCTGATGGTGCGCGGGAAGGGGATGGTCTCGCGGATGTGGTGGATGCCGCAGACCCAGGTGACGAACCGTTCGAGGCCCATGCCGAAGCCACCGTGGGGGACGGTGCCGTAGCGCCGGAGGTCCAGGAACCACTCGAAGTACTCCTGGGGCAGCTTGTGCTCCTGGATCTTGTGGAGCAGCACGTCGAGGCTGTCCTCGCGCTGGCCGCCGCCGATGACCTCGCCGTAGCCCTCGGGCGCGAGCACGTCGACGCCGAGCACCCGGGCGGGGTTCTCGGGGTTCTCCTTCATGTAGAAGGCCTTGACCGCGGTGGGGTATCCGTAGACCATGATCGGCCGGTCGAACTGCTGGGTGAGGACGGTCTCGTGCGGGCTGCCGAAGTCGTCGTCGGGCTCGACCGGCTCGCCCAGCTCGGCCAGCATGCGACAGGCCTCGTCGTAGCTGATGCGCGGGAAGGGCTTCTGGACGGCCTCGAGCTTGGAGATGTCACGTTCGAGCTCGACGAGGTGCTGTCGGCCGTGCTCGAGCACGTACTGTACACACTCGACCATGAAGTCCTCGGCGGTGTCCATGATGTCTTCGAGGTCGGCGAAGGCGATCTCGGGCTCGACCATCCAGAACTCGGTCAGGTGACGCCGGGTGCCGCTCTTCTCGGCCCGGAAGGTGGGACCGAAACAGTAGGTCTTGCCGAAGGCGAGCGCCCCGGCCTCCTGGTAGAGCTGGCCGGACTGGGTCAGGTAGGCGGGCTTGCCGAAGTACTCGGTCTCGAAGAGGGTGCTGGTGCCCTCGCAGGCGTTGGGCGTGAAGATGGGCGAGTCCATCAGCATGTAGCCGCGGCTGTCGAAGTAGTTGCGGATGGCCTGCACCGAGAGGTGCCGGATGCGCATGATCGCCTGCTGGCGCCGGCTGCGAAGCCAGAGGTGGCGGTGGTTGTGCAGGAAGTCGGTGCCGTGCTCTTTGGGGCCGATCGGGTAGCCCTCGGCGCACTGGAGGATCTGCACGCTGCTGATCTTCAGCTCGTAGCCGCCGGGCGCGCGGGCGTCGGCCGAGACGAGGCCGGTCAGGACCAGGGAGGACTCCTGGCCCAGGTGGGTGAGGGCCTCGAAGAGCTCGTCGCCCAGGTCCTTGCGCATCGCGACGCCCTGGATGATGCCCGTGCCGTCGCGGAGCTGGGGGAAGGCCAGCTTGCCGGAGCTGCGCAGGTTGAAGAGCCAGCCGCGCAGGGTGACCTGCTGGCCCTCGAAGTCGCCGATTCCGGCGATGGTGGCGAGGGGGGGGGCGTCGGCGGGGAGGCGTTGCTGGGTCACGGGGAGCTCCGGGGGAGCCCCTGGTTTAGTCCCGGGGCTCGGCTTCGTCGAGGCCAGGGGGCCTCGGCCTCAGGGTCCGGTGCTGACGATGACGAACTCGACGCGGCGGTTGTTGGCCCGACCCTCTTCCGTGCGGTTGGTGTCGATGGGCTTGGTGGGGCCGAAGCCGACGGCGTCCAGGCGGGTGGGGGCGATGCCCCGGTCGACCAGGAAGGTGCGCACGGACTCGGCGCGGGCCTGGGAGAGGCGGACGTTCCGGTTCTCGTCGCCGACGTTGTCGGTGTGGCCCTCGATGCGGACCTGGAGGCCGGGGTTGTCGGTCAGCACGCGGGCGACGTCGTCGAGCAGGGCGAAGCTGCTGGACTCCAGCGTGGCGGCGCCGAGGGCGAAGTTGACCTGCTCGGTGATCGCGATGCGCTTGCTCTCCAGCACGACCCGCTCGGGCTTGGTGTCGGGGCAGCCGTCCTCGTCCATGTACTGGTTGACGGTCTCGGGCTGGAGCGGGCAGCGGTCGAGCTCGTCGGCCACGCCGTCCCCGTCGTTGTCGGCGTCGGGGCAGCCGTCGCTGTCCTGGAAGCCGTCGAAGTCCTCGGCCTGGGTCGGGCACTCGTCGACGTCGTCCTCGAGGCCGTCCGCGTCGCTGTCCAGGTCGGGGCAGCCGTCCTCGTCACGGTCCTGGTCGAAGTCCTCGGCCTTGCCGGGGCACTTGTCGATGTCGTCTTCGATGCCGTCCTGGTCCCCGTCGCCCGGGGCGCAGTCGACCAGCTTGGTGATGGCGAGGTCCGCCTGGGCCAGCGCCTGGTCCAGGTGCCAGCGGGCGAGGTTGCCGTCGCCGTGCTCGAGGGCCACCTGGGCGAAGTGTTGGTGGGAGCTGACCAGGGCCGACTCCCGCGGGGCGCAGGTGGGGACGTGGCGGTTCCCGCTGAGCTGGGTGGCGCGCTGCTGGAGCAGCTCGCTGTCGGTGTCGAGGTTCCAGGCGGGCGCGCAGGCCAGCAGCAGGGCGAGGAGGGGCGAGATCACGGGCTCTCGTCCTCGAAGATCTCGGTGTCGAGCTTCTTCTCTTCGGGAGGAGGAGGCCGGGGCTCGTCGGGCGTGCCCATCACCTCCATCAGCTCCTGCTCCTCGCCGGGGGCCTCGGGCTCGGGCTCGGGAGCGACCGGCTCGGGCGCCTTCTCTTCGGGGACGACCGCGCTGCCCTCGGCGCCGACGCTGGCCTGCTTGGCCGCCTGCTCGGCGAAGGTCCGGGCCTGGGCCGCGAGCTGCTCGGCGGCGTGGTAGCGCGCCAGCCCCTGGTTGCGCTGGGCTTCGTCCAGCCAGGCGCGGGCCATGGTGGCGTCGTGCACGGCCAGCTCGGTGGCCCCGGCGCGCTCGGCGGCGAGCACGGCCTGCTCGGCGTCCATGATGGCCAGGGTGGACTTGAGGGCGCAGGCGGTGAGCAGGAGGATGAGCATCGGATCGGCGGTGAGGGGGGTGTCGGCGCAGCATAGCCTGCGGCGAGGGCGCGGTGGCGCGTTAGCCGGGGGGCTGGAGGGACACGATGATCGCCTTGCTGGGAACGGGCCTGTTGGGAACGGGCTTCGCGGAGCGGATGCTGGAGCTGGGGCTGCCGCTGCGCGTCTGGAACCGGAGCGCGGACAAGCTGGCTCCCCTCGTGGAGCGCGGAGCCCAGGAGGCGGCGGATCCAGCGCAGGCGGTCGCGGGGTGCGCGCGGGTGCACCTGGTGCTCGCCGAGGACGGCGCGGTCGAGTCGGTCCTGGCGCAGGCGGCGGCCGGGCTGATGCCGGGGGCCTGGATCATCGACCACAGCACCACCGCGCCGGAGCCCACGGCGGCGCGGGCGACGCGGCTGCGGGCACAGGGGCTGCGCTATGTACACGCCCCGGTCTTCATGGCCCCCGAGCACGCGCGGCAGGGAACCGGCCTGATGCTGCTCTCGGCCCCCGAGGCCGAGCAGGCCGAGCTCACCGAGCTGCTGGCGCCCTTGACGGGCAAGGTCTGGTACCTCGGGCCTCGCCCGGACCTGGCCGCGGTGCAGAAGCTGATGGGCAACACCATGCTCTTCGTGCTGACCGGGGCGATGGGCGACCTCTTCGCCCTGGGGCGGGCGCAGGGGGTGGACGAGGCCCAGGTGATGGCCCTCTTCGAGCAGTTCCGGCCGGGTGCCTCGCTGCCCTTCTTCGGCAAGCGCATCCTGGGCGCTTCGCAGCGAGAGGCGAGCTTCACCTTGACGATGGCTCGCAAGGACCTGCGGCTGGCGCTGGAAGCAGCGGGATCGGAGCTGTCGGTCCTGTCGGGGGTGGCCCAGCAGATGGACGAGGCGATCGACGCGGGCAAGGGCGACCGGGACTACGCGGCCTTCGCGGAGCGCACGAGCCGGTAGGGGCGGCTTGACCCTGACGCGCCGCGTGCAGAGGCTTGGCCTCCTCTCCGCGACGAGTCCGACGTGAAGCTCTCCATCGCCCCTGCCTTGACCTTCCTGGGCGTCCTGCTCAGCCTGACCGGAGGCCTCGCCCTCTGGCTGTCCTGGCGGCTGGTCGGGGTCCTCGATCTGCCCGCGCCCTGGCAGGGGGTGGGGATCGCCGCCGTGGTCGGCTGGGTGGTGCTTGTGCTGGCGGGGCTGGTGCTGCCTCGGGTGCTCGGCAAGGGGCCCAAGGTCGACGCCCTGGCGCGGGTGGCCTTCGCCAACATGGGCCTGCTCTCCCTGGTGATCAGCGGCGTGCTGCTGCGGGACGTGGCCTGGGTGGGCTGGGAGTTCTTCAGCGGCACCTCGGCCTGGGCGGCCGGGCTGTCCGGCCATGGTCTGGATCAGGCCCTGCGCGGCTCCAGCCTGGGCATCGTCGCGGTCTCGATGGGGCTGGTGGCGCTGGGCTGGCGCAACGCGCGGTCGACGCCGGCCGTCCGGCGGGTGGAGGTGGGCATCGCCGATCTGCCCGCCTCGCTGGAGGGCTTTCGCATCGTCCAGCTCTCCGATGTGCACGTCGGGCCCACCATCGAGGCCGACTGGCTGGGCCCGGTGGTGGAGCGCGTCAATGGCGTGGAGGCCGACCTGGTGGTGATCACCGGGGACCTGGTCGACGGCAGCGTGAACGATCTCGCCCGGCACGTCGCCCCCCTGGCCAACCTGAACAGTCGGCACGGGACCTGGTTCGTGACGGGCAACCACGAGTACTACTCCGGTGCCCGGCAGTGGGTCGCCCACCTCGCCGGCCTGGGGGTGCGGACCCTGATGAACGAACACCACCTGGTCCGCCATGGGGAGGGGCGCCTGCTGCTGGCCGGGGTGCCCGACCACGACGCCGCCCGCATCATCCCCGAGCACCGCCCCGATGTCGGTCGGGCCCTGGCCGGCGCGCCCGAGCGGGACGCCACGGTCCTGCTGGCCCACCAGCCGCGCAGCGCCCGCCTCGCCCAGGGCCACGGGGTCGATCTGCAGCTCTCCGGGCACACCCACGGCGGGCAGCTCTGGCCCTGGATGCACCTCGTCCGTCTGCAGCAGCCGATGGTCGCCGGCTTGGAGATGCTGGGGGATGTCCAGGTCTACACCAGCCGCGGCACCGGCTACTGGGGGCCTCCGGTCCGGCTGGGGGCGCCCTCGGAGATCACCCTGCTGGTGCTGCGGAGGGCCTGAGCGGTCCGACCCGGAACAGGGTCACTCCAGCATCGCCTGGAGCTCCTCGCCGCTCACCCGGTAGACCTCGTTGCAGAAGTGGCAGCTCACCTCGGCGCCGCCGTCTTGTTCGAGCATCTCGCGGACCTCGACCGGGCCGAGCGCCTTCAGCATGGCCCGCACCCGCTGGGCGGAGCAGGTGCACTGGAAGACGAGGTCGCGCGCTTCGAGGAGCTCGACGGCGCCGCCGGCGAGCTGCCCGAAGGCGAAGGCGGTCATCATGGCCTTGAAGTCGCCCTTCATCGGCTCGTCGAAGAGGGCGGCGAAGGCCTCGGGCTCGCAGTCGGGGAAGCGCTCGACCAGCAGGCCGGCGGCGAAGGTCGGCTCGCCCTCCTCGTCGACCTCGGCGAGGATGCGCACCCGGCCGTCGACGCCCTCCGAGCCCTGCAGGAAACGCTGCAGGGCGGCCTCCCAGCGCTCGCCCTCGACCGCGCCGACCCCACGGTAGAGCTCCTTGCCGTCCAGCGAGCGGATGGCGCTGAGGTAGCCCCGAAAGGAGGCCGGGCCGGCGAGGTGCTCGGGCCGGAAGCGGGCGCGCAGGGGCCCCTCGCCCCAGATGTCGGCGACGAAGGCGAAGGCGGGGTCTTCGCCCTGGACCTCGATCGTGATCCGCTCCTCGCCCTTGACCTGGCCGGAGAGCAGGACGGAGGCCAGCAGCCCCTCGCAGCCGAGCACGGCGGCCGTGCCGGAGAGGGAGTGGCGGCGGATGAGCTCGGCGCAGGGGCCGGGCGCGACGACGGCGAGGACGCGGACCTTGCGGTCGCAGGCGAGGGCGCGCACGAGGCGGCCGGTGGAGGCGGGTGGCATGGCGCGGGGCTAACCGGGGAGGGGGATGTCCGCTGGGCTACCCCCGCCGCGCCTCGGCCTCCTCCCGCCGGGCCTGGCACTCCCGGATGTGGTCCAGGTCATCCCGCGGGATGGCGGCGATCAGGGTCCGGGTGTACTCCTGCTGCGGGTCCTGGTAGATGGCCTCGGACGGTCCGGCCTCGACGATCTTTCCGTCCTGCATCACGCACATGACGTCGGACATGAACTTGACCACGGACAGATCGTGGCTGATGAAGATGTAGGTGAGCCCGCGCTTGGCCTGCAGGTCCTTGAGGAGGTTGAGGACCTGGGCCTGGACCGAGACGTCCAGGGCGCTGACGCTCTCGTCGCAGATGATNNTGGCGCTGGCCGCCGCTGAACTCGTGGGGGTAGCGCTGGAGGTGCTCGGGGGAGAGGCCGACCTCGTCGAGCAGGACGGCGGCCCGATCCCGCCGGTCGGCGTCGGAGAGGCCGATGCCATGGACCTTCATCGGCTCGGTGACGGCTTGTTCCACGGTCAGCCGGGGGTTCAGCGAGCTGTAGGGGTCCTGAAAGATGATCTGCAGATCGGCGCGGACCTTGCGCATGGCGCGGGCGTCGAGTGCGCGGAGATCCTGGCCCTTGAACTGTACGCTGCCGCCGGTGGGCTCCACCAGGCGCAGGATGGCCCGGCCGGTGGTGGTCTTGCCGCAGCCGCTCTCGCCGACCAGGCCCAGGGTCTGGCCTCTGTAGACGTCGAAGGAGATGCCGTCGACGGCCTTGACGTGGCCGACGACCTGGCTGAAGAGGCCCTTGCGGATGGGGAACCAGACCTGCAGATCGCGCACGCTGAGGACGGGGCTGCCCTGTCCCTCGGACTGCTTCTCGCGGCCGCCCTCTTCGAGCTGCTTCAGCCGCTCGGGGGTCATCTCCTTCTCGCGCATCTTCCAGTCGTCGCCCTCCTGCCAGCTGTCCATGAAGTCGCTGACGGTGGGCAGGATCCGGTAGCGCGTGTCCAGGCGGGGGCGGCAGGCCAGCAGGCCGCGGGTGTAGGGGTGCTGCGGGTTGCCGAAGACGCTGAGCACGTCGCCGTACTCGACGATGCGGCCGCGGAACATGACCGCGACCTCGTCGGCGATCTCGGCGATGACGCCGAGATCGTGGGTGATGAACAGGATGCTCATGCCGCGCTGGTCGCGCAGGCCGCGCAGCAGGTCCAGGATCTGGGCCTGAACGGTGACGTCGAGCGCGGTGGTGGGCTCATCCGCGATCAGCACCCGCGGGTTGCAGGCCAGGGCCATGGCGATCATGACCCGCTGCTTCTGGCCGCCGGACATCTCGTGGGGGTAGCTGTCCAGGCGGCGCGCGGGGTCGGGGATGCCGACCTCCTGGAAGAGCTCCAGGGCGCGGGCGCGGGCCTCCTCCCGGCTGACCTTCTCGTGGATCAGGATGGCCTCCATCACCTGGTCGCCGACCGTGAAGACCGGGTTCAGCGAGGTCATCGGCTCCTGGAAGATCATGGCGATCTCGTTGCCGCGGATGCTGCGCATCTCTTCGGCCCGCATGCTGAGCAGGTCCCGGCCCAGCAGGGCGATCCGGCCGCCGGCGATCTCGGAGCTGCTCTCGGGCAGCAGGCGCATCAGGGTCAGCGAGGTGACCGACTTTCCCGAGCCGGACTCGCCGACCAGGCCCAGGGTGCGGCCGCGGCGGATCTGGAAGCTGACGTCGTTGACGGCCTTGACCAGGCCTCCCTCGGTATGGAAGAAGGTCTTCAAGCCCTGGACGTCGAGCACGACCGAGGAGCTGTCGGGGGAAGGTGCGGTCATGGAGCTCTCAGCGGTCGGCAGAGGCGCGGACGACCTCGTCGACGAAGTCGAGCAGGACCTCGTCGACGTCCAGGCCGAGCGACTCGCCGGAGTCGGCGTTGATCAGGATGCGCGGGGTATCGGGGCTCACCGGCCGCACGCTGGCGGCGGTGGTGCCGTCGAGGATGCGGCGGGCGAGGTCGGCGGCCTGGCGACCGACGCCGTCCCAGTTGGGGGCGACACACATGAAGGCGCCGGCGTGCACCAGCTGCTCGCTGTAGACGAGGAGCGGGATGCGCGCCCGCAGGCTCTCGTCGCGCAGGGTGCGGAAGTTCTGCGGGGTGACGACGACCGGGTCGGGGAGGATCCAGAGGGCGTCGATCTGCTTGCGCAGGCTGGTGTAGCCCCGGCGCACGTCCTTGGTGCGGCTGACCCGCCGGACGACCAGCTCGTAGCCGGCGCGGCGGGCGGCCTCGATGGCCTCGTCGATGTGGGGGTTCTTGTTTCCTTGCCAGACGACGATGCCGATGGTCTGCACGTCGGGGGCGAAGAGCTGGAACTGGCTGAGGACCATCTCGGGCGGCATCTCCATGCCGACGCCGGTGATGAAGGCGCCCTCGATGCCGTAGCGGGCGGGGTCGAGCACGGCGACGTGCACGATGGGCACGCCCTTGAGCTCGGTCGCGGCCAGCCAGGCGGCCTTGGCCCCCAGGGCGAAGACCAGGGAGGGCCGATCCTGGCGGAGGTCTTCGGCGACGCGCATGGCCTTGCGGCGGTCGCCGTCGAGCTGGATGACCTGGACCGGCTCGCCGAGGGCCTGCTCGAAGGCGGCGATGGGCGCCTCGTAGGCGGTGAGGCGGTCGCTGCTGAGGGCGACGACGCCGGCGGCCTGGGCGAGGGAGGCGAGGCCGAGGCTGAGCAGCAGCGCGTTCATGTTCCCTCTCCGAGCACGATCACCTGGGCGCGCCCCTCCTCCACCCGTACCTGCTTCTGCCAGCTCTGTCCCGTGGCCGGGTCACGGACGACCAGGGTGCGGCTGCCGACGGGCAGCTCCAGCGCGCGGACCGGCGTGCGGCCGTAGGAGCGGCCGTCGACGCTGAGCTCCAGCCCGGTGGGGCGGGAGCTGATGTTGAGGAAGCCGGTCGGGCCGCCCTGCGAGGAGGAGCCGGTGGAGGCGGGGGTCGAGGGGACGGAGACGACGGGCTCGGGCTCGGGCTCGGG
>DDSR01000110.1 GCA_002343455.1 Deltaproteobacteria bacterium UBA2385
CCCCCGCCGTCGCCGCCTGCCCCGCCGTCGCCTGCCCCGCCGTCCGCGGGGCCGCCCCCGCCGTCCGCGCCCCCGTCGGAGCCGCCATCAAAGCCGTCGAGACCGGTGTCGGCGAAGCCGCTGTCGAAGCGGAAGGTCGACTCCATGCCGAAGCCGCAGCCGCTGAGCAGCACGGTCAGCAGCAGGGGGCTCGAGGTACGAAGAGGCATGGTCCGCTCCGAGGGGCGGAGAGGATCCTACTTCGAAACCGGCGTGTCTGTCGCGTGACGGCTTCGCGTCAATGCCTCGTCCAGCTCCTGCAGCGCCTGCACGGGCAGCCCCCGACCCTGTCCCTCGGCGATCCAGCTCTTCAAGGCGAGGCTGGTCTGCTGGCCCACCTTGCGGAAGTGGACCTCGAAGAAGCGCTCGATGTCGAAGGGCGCGACCAGCGGGGCGGCGTGCGAGAGCAGGCGGAGCAGGCCGGCGCCGGCCAGGATCCCCATCGGCCCCGAACCGACCCCCAGGTGGGCGCTGGAGATGGCCAGGGCCTCGGCCGCAGCGCGCCCGGCCAGCCCCGCCCAGGGGGCGCTGCGCAGCCCGGCGAAGGTCCAGCCCGCGCACTCCATGGCCGCCACCGCGGGGAGGAGGATGGACGATCCCCGCGCGGTCATCGCCTCGGCCGGGCCCTGGCGAGCCGAGAGGCCCCCCGCCCTCAGCTGCGCGGCGATCTCGGCGGCGCCGGGCCCCTCGAAGAGGTTGGGCGAGAGGGGCGGCGACCAGTAGGCGAGGTGGGCGGGGCCTGAGGGCGCGCCCGGCAGCGGGGCCTCCCAGGCCGAGAAGGTGATCAGGCCCTTGAGCCGACGCTCGGCCGGGAGGTAGCTGCCCAGCAGCTCGCCGTCGCGCAGGCCGGGGGTGAAGCTGACCACGCGGGCGCTCCCCACGGCGGCCAGCGTCGGCCCCAGCCAGTCGCCCTGCAGCGCCGGCGAGGAGATGCACAGCCAGAGCTGGTCCCAGGCCGAGGCGCGGACGGCGTCGAGGTCCTCGAGCACCTCGAAGCCCTCGAAGCGCTCGACGGCCGGGCCGCGGTTGAGGTTGGCCATGGCGAAGCCCTCGCGCACCCGCGCGGCGTAGCGGGGCCGCACCAGGTAGCCGACCGAGGCGCCCCCTCGCTGGAGATGCCTGCCGTAGACCTGTCCCACGGCGCCCGCGCCGACGATCAGCACCCGCTCGCCCATCTCAGCCTCCGCGCTCGGTCCAGAGGACCGCCGCATCGATCTCTACCTCACCCTGGAGGATGGGATCGACGGTGTCGTCACCCTCGCTCTGCTTCAGCGCCCAGGCGAGGCTGAGCACCCGGGCGATGCGCCAGCCGTCCTCGGTCGGGAGGCTGGCGTCCAGGTCGAGCGCGGCGGAGAGGTCGATGATCCAGTTGTGGTTGGCCCCCAGGACCACGGCGCGGCGGTGCTCCGGGCCCTGCAGCCAGGCCTGGAGCTGCTCTCCCTCGGCGGCGGCCCCCTCCAGCTCGGCGTTGAGCCACAGCCCGGGCCGGTCGATGCCGGCGATGCCCGCCTCTCCGAAGAGCCGCAGATCCCCGGACCCGACGGAGATCAGGCTCTTGACCCGGGGGTCCACCAGGCCGGCGGCGAAGATCGCCTCGTAGTCGGGGCTCATCGTGCTGCAGAAGTTGCTGGTGTCGCTGCCGTCGTAGCAGGCGGGGGCCAGCTCCTCGATGGCGTAGCGGGCGCCGGTCAGCGCGTGGAGGGTGTAGCCGCCGAAGCTGTGGCCCAGGCCGACGACCCGGTCGAGATCGGCGACCCCGGCCCACTGGGTCGAGGCGTGGTCCAGCACCGCCGAGAGGTCGGCGGGCCGCTGGAAGTAGATCTCGGTCGTGCGCGCGTCGTCGGTGATCAGGTTGTCGGTGTGATCGGGCGAGAGCACCAGCCAGCCATGGCTGGCGAAGTGGCGGGCCAGCATGCCCATCGCCTCGGCGTAGCCCTGGCTGCCGTGGCTCATCAGCAGGACCGGGAAGGGCCCCTCTGCCACGGCGGCGTCCCGCCAGCTCAGCTCGTCCTGCACGATGCCCAGGTAGCTGACACCCTCGCCGTCCGTGTCGGGGCTGGGGTACCAGGCGGCGAGCCGAAGCTCGCGCGGCTGACCCGCGGGATCCGTGTACTGGAGCGCCTGCTCGGTGTAGCCGACGGACCAGGCGCCGGGGGCGGCGAGCTGCTCGACCCGCGCGGCGGGGTCCAGCGGGGCGGTCGAGCCGCTGTCGGCGGTGTTCGGATCGGCGCACGCGAGGGTGAGCGTGAACAGGAGAGCGGGCACATCAGCCTCAGAAGTTGGGGGTGACCCACAGCATCAGGTCGCCGGCGCCCAGGCCGGGCAGGCCGAAGACGAGGTCGGGGCGGCCATCCCGGGTGAGGTCCCCGACCGGGAGCAGCGTGCCCTCACCGCCGAAGCCGAGGCCGGCCTCCATCCGCAGGGTCCCCTCGGCCGAAGCGACGCTGATGACGCCCTCGAGCGGTGTCAGGAAGAGGGCCGCCGACCCCTCGCTCGCCGACGAGTCCGGACCGGGTGCCCCGATCAGCAGCCAGGGGGTCAGGTCGGTGGGCGCCTCCAGCCGGGCCGAAGCGAGGCTGGAGCCGAGCGCCTGGCCGTCGCTGATCCCCTCGATGCGCGCCGCTGCCCCGGACAGGCCATCGGCGGCCAGCTGGTCTTCCAGCTCGACGCCGCCCAGGACGACCCAGGTCGCGCCTCTCCCCTCTCCTGCCCCGGGGCCGCCCAGCACGAGGTCGGCGGTGCCGTCGGCGTTGACGTCCATGACCAGGCTGCGGCGGGCGCCGAGTCGATCGGCGCTGCCGAGCGGGGCGATCGGCATGGCCACGTCGGTGGCCAGGACCTCGCCGTCCAGATCGGGCGAGAAGAAGAGCCAGAGCGGGGTCTCCCCGTCGAGCTCGGCGGCCGAGCTGACCAGGAGATCGGCGTCTCCGTCGCCGTCGACGTCCCCCGCCAGGAGCTCAGCCCCGAAGCCCGGTCGCCCGCCGCCCTCGCGCAGCACCGTGGTGGCGTCGTCCGTGGTGAAGGCCCCGAGGGAGACCAGGTCCGCGAACAGGAAGACCGCCCCGTCGCCGTCGTCCGCTCCGGGGGCACCGGCCGCCAGGCGGGAGAGGCCGATGGAGGGATCGCCGACCGTCACCACCGAGGCCCCCAGCTCCATGCCCGCGCCGAGGCCCTCGACGCTGCCCGGATAGTCGGCCAGCTGCTCGTAGCCGGCCTCGAAGGTGGCCAGCAACACCAGTCCGGCGTCGGCGCCCGCGCCGTCGTAGCCGGGCGCCCCCACCGCCAGCAGCCCGTAGTCCCCGATCAGCTGGCCCATCGGCGCCAGCGAGGCCCCCAGCCGCGCCCCCTCGGCTTCGATGCCCATCACCCCGCGCGCGGGCTCCAGCCCGGAGGAGACGTCGATGCGAGCGAGCGGCACGACCAGGACCTCGCCCCCGACCCCGTGGTCCGGAGCGCCGACGGCGATCGCGCCGTTGCTGGCTCGATCCCACTGCTCCATCATGACGGAGCCGACCGCCGCCTTGGCCGAGCCGACCAGCAGCAGGCCGTCCGAGGGCTCCAGGCTTCGCTCCCCGCGGACGGTGCAGGGGTCGGCGAAGCCGTCGCAGTCGTCGTCCCGACTGTTGTTGCAGATCTCCTCGACGCCCGGGTTCACCTCGGCGATGGAGTCGTTGCAGTCCCCGTAGCTCGAGGACCAGCCGGCCTCGTCTCCGCAGACGAGCGCGACGGAGGCCTCGACCCCGTACCCGTCTTCGTCCACGTCCCGGTAGCGCAGCTCCCGCTTGCCCAGGTCCTCGTCGACCGAGAGGTCGCAGTCGTTGTCCTTGCCGTCGCAGATCTCGTCGGCTTCGGGGAAGATGCGGTTGTCGAAGTCGTCGCAGTCCTCTCCCTGCAGGACGAAGCCCTGGGGGCCATCGCAGGCGATCACGACCTCGTCCTCGGTGCCGAAGCCATCGCGGTCCAGGTCCCGGTACCAGGTGCGGATGCCCGGCGTGCCCTCGTCGGTCTGGCCGTTGCAGTCGTTGTCGCGGCCGTCGCAGATCTCGTTCGCCAGCGGATGCACCGAGCCGTTGCCGTCGTCGCAGTCCTCGGGAGCGCTGAACCCGTCGGAGTCCAGGTCGACCACGGTCGGGACGAGCACGCCGCCCTGGGTGTCGCAGTCGATCTTGAAGCGCTCGCACCAGGCCGCCCCGTCGCAGCCCACGCACAGACCGCCGGCCAGCCCCAGGACCAGCAGGGTCCGGAGCGGTACGAGGCGGCGCGCGGCGACGGGGAGGAGAACCACGGTCAACAGGGTAGCCGATGCCCGGTCGGTCTGCCCGGAGCTCAGGCCGGCTCGAGGGCCCCCACCCACAGCCCGGGACCCTGGGCCCGAGGATCGGGCGGCAGCACGTGAAAGGCGACCAGCGCCAGCCCGTTGTCGGCGGCCTCGTGCGCGATGCCCGCCTCCGAGAAGCCCTGGTGCTGGTGCCCCATGGTCTCGCGCAGCTCTTCACGGCTGTGCTCCACCATGTCCACAAGCACCGCCCGCCCCCCCGGGGCCAGCACCCGGCCGATCTCCTTGAAGACCGGCCCGATCTCCCGGATGTGGTGCAGCACCAGCACGCAGAGCGCCAGGTCGACCGATGCCGGCGGCAGCGGCAGCCGATCGAGGAAGCCGCGCTCGACCCGTGCCCCGGCGAGGCCGTCGATGCGCTGGCGCGCGACCTCCAGCATGGCCTCCTCGCGATCGATGCCGATCACCTCCCGGGCGCAGGGGTGCAACAGGGGCAGCATCGCGCCCGTGCCGCAGCCCAGGTCGACGATCACCCGGCCCGGAGGGAGCAGGGCCAACATGGCCGGCACCAGGTAGGCCTCGCCGAACAGCTCGCGACGCACATCGTCCCAGCGCCCGCCCAGGCGCCGGAAGAGCTCCTCGCTGTCCGAGGTGCGCTGGGAGAGCACGACTTCAAGGCGACGCAGATCCTCGGCCACCATGCTGGTGGGCTCGGCGGCCTCGGCGCAGAGGCGCACCCGCAGCAGGGCCCAGAGATCGGCCGCGTCCACCCCCAAGCGCTCGGCGTCCAGCCGATAGCCGGTCGCCGTCCCCAGTCGGCGCCGGACCAGCCATCCGCCGCCGTCCAGCAGCTTGAGGTGCCGGCTGATGGTGGGCTGGCTGGTCTGCAGCACCCGGGCGAGCTCACCGACGGCCAGCTCCTGCTGCTCCAGCACGTACAGGATCCGCAGGCGGAGGGGCTCGGCCAGGGCGCTGAGCAGGTCGTGCAGGGTGGTGCTCATGGGTCTCGTGGCCTCATTTGCCGCTAGCCGCTTGCGCTTCATTCGTCCATACGGATATACGAATGAAGCAACCAGCCACGGAGCCTCTCATGAGCGTCGCCCCCCTCTCCTCCTCCCCCGCCTTCCTCAACACCGGCCTGCCGCTGTTCTCCGACCTCGCCTACAAGGTCCGGGACCTCTCGGCCGACACGGTCCGCTTCGGCCGCAAGGAGCTCGACCTCGCCCTGGTCGAGATGCCCGGCCTCGCCAGCCTGCGCGAGGAGTTCGGCGCCAGCAAGCCGCTGTCCGGCGCGAAGATCATGGGCTCCCTGCACATGACCATCCAGACCGCCGCCCTGATCGAGACCCTGGTCGAGCTCGGCGCCGATGTGCGCTGGGTCAGCTGCAACATCTTCTCGACCCAGGACCACGCCGCGGCCGCCATCGCCGCCGCCGGCACGCCCGTGTTCGCCTACAAGGGCGAGACGCTGGTCGAGTACTGGGACTACACGGCGAAGCTGTTCGACTGGCACGGCGGCGGCGTCCCGAACATGATCCTCGATGACGGCGGCGACGCCACCATGCTGGTCCACTACGGCCTCAAGGCCGAGCAGGGCGATACGGCGTTCCTCGACAAGCCGGGTTCCGAAGAGGAAGAGATCTTCTACGCGCTGGTCAAGAAGCTCTTGAAGGAGAAGCCGAAGGGCTGGTTCGCCGAGATCGCCAAGAACATCAAGGGCGTCTCGGAGGAGACCACCACGGGTGTGCATCGCCTCTACGAGATGGCCAAGCAGGGCAAGCTGCTGTTCCCCGCCATCAACGTCAACGACAGCGTCACCAAGTC
>DDSR01000099.1 GCA_002343455.1 Deltaproteobacteria bacterium UBA2385
CTGGCCCTGCTGCTGGCCCTGACCACGCGGCGGCGGCGGGCCCAGCCTCTGTAGGAGGTTCGCAGCGAAGGACTTTCGCCGAGCGCGGACCGAACGCGACGTTGTGAAACAGAGAGGCCGGTTCGGTCCGCAGATTGACCACGATCCTGGCGTCTGCGAGCCAGAATCGCCTCAGAAGAGGCCGCTGGGTCCGCAACGGACCGGAATCGCGGACTCAACCCGGCTCTCTGATTCACAAACCGCAGTTGAGTCCGCGGGGCCTCGTCCCGACGAGAGCGGGACCCGGCCCCCGCCCCTCCCTCAGCCCGCCTTGACCTCGGTCCAGATGCGGTCCCACAGCTCCGTCGCCTCGCCCAGGTCCAACTGGAACTCCAGCTTGGCCATCTGCTCATCCGTCGGCAGCGCCACGGGGTTCTCCATCTTCTCCAGGGCCTTGGCGTTGGGGGTGCCGTAGCCGGTGTAATCGGCGATGGACGCGGCGACCTCGGGGCGCATGATGAAGTCGAGGAAGGCGTGGGCGGCGCGCTTGTTCTTGGCCTTCTTGGGGATGCACATGGCGTCCGACCAGATGATGGCGCCCTCCTTGGGGATGGTCCAGGCGATCTCGGGCTGCTCGGCGGTGGCCTGGGCGGTGTCGCCGTTCCAGAGCTGGGCGACCCAGACATCGCCGGCGACGAGCTGCGCCTTGACGGGGGCGGAGATGAAGGACTGGATGTGCTTGCGGGCTTCGATGGCGTCGGCCTTGGCCTGCTGGAGCTCGGCCTCGACCTTGGAGTTGACCGAGGCGCCGCGGTACTTCAGCCAGGCGCCGAGCACGTCGCGCATATCGTCCATCATGGTCATCTTCTTGGCCAGCTCGGCGTTGTGGAAGATGGCCCAGGAGTCCGGCGGCACGGGCAGCTTGTCCTTGCGCCAGGCGATGCCGGTCATGCCCCACTGCCAGGGGACGATGTGCTCGTCGCTGGGGTCGAAGGCGGTCTTGCGGAAGCTGGGGGCGAGGTTGCCGCGGTTCTTGAGCTGGTTGGGGTCCAGCTTGTCGAGCAGGTCCAGCGCCAGCAGCACCTGCACGGCGTAGCCGGAGGGGCAGACGAGGTCGTAGCCGCTGGCCCCGGCCTGGAGCTTGGCGATCAGCTCCTCGTTGCTCTCGTAGGTGTCGTAGGTGACCTTGATCCCGGTCTCCTTCTCGAAGTTGGCGACGGTGTCCTCGGCGATGTAGTCCGACCAGTTGTAGATCTTGAGCTCCTTCTCCATCTCTCCGCCCGCGGGGGCGGCGTCGGTGCTGGGGGCGGGGCCCGAGGGAGTTTCGGGCTGCTTGGGGGTGTCTCCGCCGCAGGCCGAGAGGACGGCGCTGACGGCGCCCACGGACAGACCGGAGGCGAGGGCCTGCTCGACGAAGGCGCGGCGGGAGAGGCGGCCCTGGACGAGCTCGGTGACGGGGTTCTCAGTGGGGGTGCGCTTCATGGTGACCTCGGGGGTGGGCTCAGCGGGAGGAGGAGCCGCCGGTGTTGCTGAGGCGATCGGCGGCGAAGACGAAGATGGAGGTGAGCACCAGGATGATGGTGCTGATGGCGTTGATGCTGGGCTCGATGTTCTTGCGGACCATGCCGTAGACGACGATGGGCAGGGTGCTGGAGCCGGGTCCGGAGACCATCGAGGTGATGACGAAGTCGTCGAAGGACATGATGAAGGCGAGCAGGGCGCCCGACAGGATGCCCGGCCAGAGCTGGGGCACGGTGACACGCCAGAAGGTGGTCCACTCGTCGGCGCCCAGGATCAGCGAGGCCTCTTCCAGGCTGCGATCCATGCCCTCCAGCCGGGCCCGGACGACCACGACGACGAAGGAGATGTTGAAGGCGATGTGGGCGACCAGGATGGTCGGCAGGCCCAGCTCGACGCCCAGGGTGACGAAGAGCAGCAGCAGGCTGATGCCGACGACGATCTCGGGGGTGACGACCGGGATGTAGACGAGCGACTCCAGAGCGGTGCGGCCCCTGAACTTGCGGCGGGAGAGGCCCAAGGCGAACAGTGTGCCCAGGACGGTGCTGACCAAGGTGCTGCCCAGGCCGACGATCAGGCTCATCTTCAGCGCTTCGAGCACATCGCTGCGCTCCAGCAGGCGCTCGTACCAGTGGAAGGTGAAGCCCTCGAAGCCCGCCGAGAACTTGCTGTCGTTGAAGGAGAAGGCGACCAGCACGAGCAGCGGCGCGTGCAGGAAGAAGTAGACCAACGAGGCGAAGGCGAGGACCCAGCCGGGAGCGCGCAGACCTCGCATCAGAGCACGCTGCCCGGGCCGGCGTCGCGCTTGCGCAGGAAGCCGACCACGGCCACCAGGACCAGGGCCATGACGATGAAGGAGGCGGCCGAGCCGAAGGGCCAGTTGCGGGCCGAGGTGAACTGGTTCTGGACGAGGTTTCCAATCATCATCTGCTTGGCGCCGCCCAGCAGATCGGGGGTCAGGTAGCTGCCGAGCGAGGGGATGAAGACCAGCAGCGAGCCGGCGGCGACGCCGGGCATGGACAGGGGCAGCGTGACCCGCAGGAAGCGGGCGACGGGGCGGGCGCCCAGCACCTCGGCCGCTTCCAGCAGGCTGGGATCGAGCTTCTCCAGCGAGGTGTAGATGGGCAGGACCATGAAGGGCAGGAAGCCGTAGACCAGGCCCGCCATCACCGCGAAGGGGGTGTAGAGCATGGCGATGGGCTCGTCGATCAGCCCCAGCGAGAGCAAGGTTGTGTTGATCAACCCGGTGTCGCGCATCAGGAAGATCATGGCGAAGGTGCGGACCAGGAAGCTGGTCCAGAAGGGCAGGACGACCAGGAAGAGCAGCAGGTTCTTGAAGCGGCCGCCGGCGGCGATGACGTAGGCGACCGGGTAGCCCAGCAGCAGACAGATGATGGTGCAGCTGAGCGCCATCTTGAGCGTGCGCCAGAGGATGCCCAGGTACAGCGGGTCGGCGAAGCGCAGGTAGTGCTCGATGGTGTAGCCGTCGACGACGACGCCGTAGACCCCCCGCTGCTTGAAGCTGTAGAAGAGCATCAGCAGCAGCGGGCCGATGAAGAAGAGCAACATCCAGGAGAGGCCCGGCCCGACCAGGGTCCAGGCGGTGGTCTCGGGCCGCCCGCGGAAGAGGGCGAAGAAGCGGCGTCGCAGGGCGACCAGCCCGCTGGCGGGCGCACGGAAGGGGGACGGTGAGGAGCTGCTCACGCGGGGTCGTCCTCCAGCACATGCCCGTCCAGCGGATTCCAGGAGACGGTGAGCTCGTCGCCGACCGTCCAGCGCAGGGGCACCCGGAGCTGGCCCTCGTTGCGCGCGGCGGCGGTCAGGATGGCGCCCCCGGGCAGCTGCACCCGCACGTGGAGGTTCTCGCCCCGGTAGACGATGTGCACGACCGTGCCGGGCAGCCGGTTGAAGGCGGGATCCCCCTGACCGGGGGGGCTGAGCTGGACCCGCTCGGGACGCAGGGCGATGGTCGCCGCACCGCCGACCGCGCGGCCGCTGACGGCCGGCACCTGGAAGGGGCCTGCCGCGGTGTCGATGCGGAAGAGCTCGCCTTCGACGGCGGCGATGCGACCTTCGAGGAAGTTCGACTCGCCGATGAAGCGGGCGACGAAGGGGGTGCGGGGGTGCTCGTAGATCTCCTCGGGCCGGCCGAGCTGGGCGATGCGGGCGTTGTCCATGACCGCGATGCGGTCGGACATCGTCAGGGCCTCCTCCTGGTCGTGGGTGACGTAGACGAAGGTGATCCCGAGCCGCTTGTTGAGCTCCTTGAGCTCGAGCTGCATCTCCTTGCGCAGCTTCAGATCCAGGGCGCCCAGGGGCTCGTCCAGCAGCAGGAGGGGAGGCTCGACCACCAGGGCGCGAGCCAGGGCGACCCGCTGGCGCTGGCCTCCCGACAGGGCCGAGGGGGCCCGCCCGCCGAACTGGTCTTGCGGCAGGCGGACCATCTCCATGGCCTTGGCGACCCGGTCGGGGATCTCCGCCTTGGCGACCTTGCGCTGCTCCAGGCCGAAGGCGATGTTGCGCTCGACGCTGAGGTGCGGAAACAGCGCGTAGCTCTGGAAGACCATCGAGAGGTCGCGCTCGTAGGGGCGCTTGTCGTTGACGACCTGGCCGCGGATTCGGACCTCTCCCCCGTCCGGATCGGGCGTCTCGAAGCCGGCCAGCAGGCGCAGGGTGGTGGTCTTGCCGCAGCCAGAGGGGCCCAGCAGGCTGAAGAACTCGCCCTCTTCGATCTGGAAGTCGATGGAGCGGACGGCCTTGAAGGCGCCGAAGGTCTTGGACACGCCGCGGAACTCGATGACCGGGCGTGAAGTGCTGTCTGGCAACGGCCGGACCTCCCTGGGAGGTCGCATGCTGACAAAAATGAACGCTCCGGTCAAGCGCTCAGAAGACCGACTCTCCGACGAAGATGCGGTCCCCGCCTTGCACGACGACGTCCTCGGCCTTGCCTCGCAGGATGCGCCGCAGGTTGACCCGGATGCGCTCATCTCCCCGCAGGATCCAGACCCGGCCGAGGCTGGCCACCGCCGCCGCTCCACCCACGGCCGAGATGCAGCGCGAGACGGTCAGCCCCTCGCGGTAGGCGATGGGGCCGGGGCGGACGACCTGGCCCAGCACATGGACCTGGCTCTCGGGGATGAAGACGACGTCGCCCCCGGCGATCAGCAGGCCGCCGGTGCCGTCGGCGACGAGGCGCTCGTAGGAGAGGACCTGGGTCTCGCCTCCCTCGCCCCCCCGAGTGAGGCGGATCTCGTCGACGCCCTCCTTGCTGACGCCACCGACCTGGCCCAGCAGCTCCAGCAGGGTGGTGGGGCCGCGGACATAGACGAGGCCGGGGCGGGCGACGGCGCCGAGGACCTGGACCGGCTGGCTGCCGAAGGACTCGACCCAGATGGTGACCTGGGGGTCGAGCAGGTAGCCCTGCTGCAGGCGATCGCGCAGGGCGGCGCTGGCCTCGCTGGCGGTCTGGCCGCCGACGGCGACCGGGCCCAGGAAGGGGAAGTCGAGCTGCCCCTGGTCGTTGACCGGAAAGGAGCGGCTGAGGTCCTCTTCGCCCCAGACCTGGACCTTGAGGACATCGCCCGGGCCGATGCGGTACTCGGGCGAGGCCTGCTGGGCCATGGCGACCGCGCTGAACAGCAGCAGGGCCAGGATTCGGAGGAGCTGGCTCATCGACGGACCTCTTCGAAGGCTCGCGCGTAGGCCGCGGCCATGAGCGACACGTCGAAGCGCTCGTGTGCTCGTCGGGTTCCTTCGTAGCCCATCGCGCGGGTACCGGCGGGGTCGGCGGCCAGACGGGCCAGGCCGGCGGCGAGGTCCGGCACCGAGCCGGGAGGGACCAGCAGGCCGGTCCGGTCGTCGATCAGCTCGGGCACGCAGCCGACCGAGGTGCTGAGCACCGCGAGGCCGGCGGCCATGGCCTCCATCACGACGAGGGGGTTGCCCTCGTAGCGGGAGGCCAGGACGAAGGCGTCGGCGGCCGCCATCAGGGCCGGGATGTCGCGCCTCACCCCCAGCAGGCGGACTCGCGCGCCCAGGCCCAGGTCCCGGATCCTCTCCTGGACGGCCTCGTGGAGCTCTCCCTCTCCCGCGAGCAGCAGCTCCAGGTCCAGGCTCTGCAGGCGCGGGTCGGCCAGCGCCTCGACCAGGGAGAGGGGGTCCTTCTGGGGGTTGAGGCGACCGGCCGAGAGCAGGACGAGGCGGCCATCGGGCAGACCCAGCTCCTGGCGCCTGGTCTGTCGCAGGCCCGGGGCGGGCGCGAAGTCGGCGACGGGGATGCCGTTGGCGATGGTGAAGGCCGGCGGGCGGCCGTAGACCTGCTGCATGCTGCGGGCGACGGCCTCGCCGATGGCGACCGGCTTGACCCCCAGGCGGAAGGCCAGGGCGGCGACGCGGCGATCGTGGGACTCGGCCTCGTGCTCGGCGAGGTTGTGCAGGGTGTGCAGGACGGCGCCATGGGGGCCCTGCGGCCGGGCGGCCAGCAGGTACTTCAGCGTGTGCAGGTGGGTGTGGACGACCTCGGGCCGGAAGCGGCGCAGGGTGCGGGCGAGGCGGGGGATGACCCGCGGGTCGAAGCCGGGGCCCTTGTCGAGGAAGGTGGTCTGGACACCCTGGGCATGCAGCTGCTGCTCGATGAAGCTGCCGGTGGCCGGGCCCAGGGCGACGACCTGGACCTGGTGGCCCAGCGAGGACAGGCCCTGGGCCAGCAGGCCGACGATGCGCTCGGCGCCTCCGACCGAGAGGCTGGGGATGAGCTCCAGGATGCGCATCTACACCCTCCGCAGGCGAGAGAGGTCTCGGGGGTGCCAGGCACCCGAGAGATAGCCAGCCACGGCGTAGACGGCCGCCCCGATGGTGATGCTGAGCAGCACCGGCAGCGGGGGCAGCAGCCAGAGCGCCCCGCCCATCAGGATCGCGGGCACGCCGGTCCGCAGCAGCATCCCGCCGATGCGGTACTCCTGGACCAGGGGCCCCACCCGCCACCGCAGCCAGCTGACGAGCAGGATGTCCGTCGCCAGGGTGGTCGCCGCGGCCCCTTCGACCCCCCAGACGGGGATGATGGCCAGGTTGAGCAGGATGTTGACGACCGCAGCGTACAGGGTCCCGCGGGTCCGCTCTCCCTGGCGATCCAGGCTGGTCAGGGTCATCCCGTAGGCGTTGGTCAGGAAGCGGATCGGCAGCATCGGCGCCATGATCATGAAGGGCAGGGCGGCGGAGGCGAAGTCCTCGCCTCCCATCAGCACCACCAGGGGCTCGGCCAGCATCAGGCCGCCGATGGTAGCGGGCACGCCGATCGCCAGCAGGACCCGGGTGGTGAAGGAGAGCTCCTCTCCCGCGGCCAGCGGCTGGCCCAGGTGGCGGGCCATCCGCGGGAAGATGCCGGTGGTGATGGTGTCGGCGACCTGGGGCAGCAGGCTGATCACCACGGCGGCGGCCCGGTAGATGCCGACCTCGGCCTCGCCGTGCATCTGCTGGAGCATCAGCACGTCCACGCTGAGGTAGACGCTGGTGTAGAGCGCGTTCATCCCGAAGGTGACCGAGCGGCGCAGCAGCCCCGGCGCGGACTCGATGCCCTGACGCAGCGAGAGGCCGCCGAGGGTGCGGCTGTAGACGAAGAGGATCAGCCCCAGGGTGACCGCTCCATCGAGCACCTGGGCCACGAAGACGCCCTCGACGTCCAGCCCGCTCCAGAGCAACATGGCCGTCGCAGCGACCAGCACGGTGCGGCCGATCATATGGGCGGTGGTGCCCAGGCCCATGCGGCGCACGGCGTGGAAGGCTGCAACCGGGATCATCGCCACCGAGCGCAACCCCAGGGCCAGGGCCCCCAGCGAGGCCGCCAGGACGACGTCGGGGCGACCGTCCATCCAGGCGGTCCAGCCGATGATGATCGCCGCGGTCAGCGAGGAGAGCAGCAGGGTCGCCAGCAAGCCGCCGGAGACGTAGCGCCCGGCGAGGTCCTCGCGGCGGGAGATCTCCCCGTTGAGCAGGCGATCCAGGCCCATGTAGGCGCCAAAGGAGAGCAGCCCGACCAGCGTGGTGATGTAGCCGTAGACGCCGAAGCCCTCGACGCCCACCCAGCGCATCACCATGATGTTGATGGCGAAGCCGGCGCCAAGCCGAAAGGCCTGGCTGAGGCCCAGGTAGATCAGGTTGCCGCGCTTGGCCTCCTGGCCACTAGAGCCCGCGGTCATCGACGCTGTCCGGGTGGAGGGAGAGGGCCAGGGCAACCCCCAGCACGAGGTAGGCCATCGAGAAGGTCAGCAGCCCCAAGGTGGCGGCCATCATCGCGATGGAGACGAGGCCGATCAAGGAGCCGACCAGCGCCGACCTCCGCGCCGGGCTGCGGGCGAGGCGAAGGGCCCGGCCGAGCCCGAGCAGCACCGTCAGGCCGAAGATCGCCAAGGCGACGAGGCCGACGATGCCCTGCTCGCTGGCGACCTCCAGGTAGGTGTTGTGCGGAGGGAGCAGGTGCCCCTCCCGCGGGACGAAGCCGCTCTTGACCGGGAAGCTGCCCGGACCGGCCCCGAAGAGCCAGTGGTCCCGGAAGAGGTCCCAAGCCTGGCGCTGCAGCTCGGCGCGCTCTCCGAGGCTGGCGTCGACGGTGTCCGAGCGGCCGCTGAGCACCTCGATCAAGGCTCGAAAGCGGGCGGTGGCCGCTTCGGCGTCGAAGACGGTGATGGCCGCGGCGCTCGCTCCGCCCAGCGCCACCAGCAGCTCGGCCCGGTGCCGGCGAAGCAGCCAGATCCAGCCCGGTGCGAACAGCAGGAAGACCAGGAAGGCCGCCCGGGACTGGGTCGCCAGGATCGCCAGGGGCGTCAGGCAGAGCAGCGAGAAGCGCAACGGGACGGCCAGGAGGTGGCGGTCGCTGGCGAGCGCTCCGATCAGGGCCGGCGCCAGGAGCAGCAGCATGGCGGCCCACTCGTTGGGGTCCCCCATCGTGCCCGTGAAGCGCCCGCCGCTGGCGGCGGCGCCCAGGGAGAAGGCCAGGATCGCGACCAGGATCCCGGCCATCACCCGGGTCAGCAGCCGGAGGTCCTCCCCCGCCAGGATGCTCATCACCATCGCGACGAGCACGGTGAGCATCGACATGCCGGCGAGGTTGAAGATCCCGACCCAGAAATTCCCCGCGACCGCCGTACAGAGCCCGACCGAGGCGGTGAAGACCAGCATCCCGCCCAGCACCGGGTGCCAGCGCAGCGGTGCCCGCCCCGTCAGCAGGACGTGGGCGGTCCACCCCCCCAGGGCCGCGAGCACCGAGAGCTTGGAGGCGGTGATCGGCAGGGTCGCCACCTTCATCCCGGAGATGCCCGCCTGGTCGAAGAGCATCGCCGCGAACATCAAGCCGACCAGCATCGAGGGGCGCCGCAGGACCGTGTACGCCGTCACCGCCAAGAGGGTGAGCGCCAGGGGCAGCCAGGGCGAGAGCACCATGCTGGCCCCGACGCCGAGGCCGAGCACCAGCGCGAGGACCGGCCACCGCTCGGCCGAGACGAGTCGCGCCGCGCTCATCGTTTCCCGTCCTGCCCTCCGGCCCCGTCGACGCGCAGCCGGTCGAGGCCATAGCGCCGCGCGTCCGGCGGCAGCGGGGTGTCGTTGAGGACAACGCCCAGCAGGCGGACGCCCAGCTCGTGCATCCGCAGCAAGGAGCTGCGCACATGCTGGCGACGCACCCTGCCGCTGCGCATCACCATCACCATCCCGTCGCAGCGCTGGGCCAGCGAGACGGCGTCCGACAGCAGCATCGAAGGCGGGGTGTCGATGATGATGACGCGAAAGAGGGGCTCCAGGCGCTTCAGCAGGTCGGCCATGGCCTCGGAGGCCACCAGCTCGCTCTCGCGGTCGGTCTCCGACCCCGCGGTCAGCAGGCTCAGCCCGGGCAGCTGGGAGGGTCGGATGTAGAGGGTCGGGTCTTCGGCTCCCAGGGCCTCTGTCAGGCCCGGGCTGCTGGGGAGCTCGAAGACCGTGTGGATGCGCGGCGAGCGCAGATCGCCATCGACCAGCAGGACGGGGACCCCCAGCCGGGCCCAGGCCACCGCCAGGCTGACGGCCGTGGTGGTCTTGCCCTCACCCTCGAGCAGGCTGCTGACGGCGATGCGCACGGAACGGGCGCCGTCGACCCGGGCAGACAGCGTCGTGCGGATGCCCCGGAAGGCCTCGGCGGTGAAGGAGCGCGGATGCAGCCAGGTGTGCAGCGCGCGTGCGGTCGCGACGGGGATGCTGGCGGCGACCCCGACCCCCACGCCATCCGCTTCGAGAGAGGGGACCTGGCCGAGGACCTGGCCGTGCAGCTCGGACTCGACGTCTGCGACCGTGATGAGGGTGTCGTCGAGGCGATGTACGAAGAGCGCGAGGCCCAGGCCGCCGCCCAGCCCGACGAAGAGGCCCAGCGCGAGGTTCAGCGGGATGTTGGGCTTGAACGGACCCGTCGGAGGGATCGCCCAGTCGACGATGCGCACGTCGTTGAGCTGGGTGTGGGCCTGCAGCTCGACCTCGGTGCCGCGCTCGCCAAGGCTCTCGTAGACCTTGCGGGCCCGATCGTTCTCGGCGCGCAGCACCTCGAACTCGTCCTGCAGGCGCTGCTTGGCCAGGAGCTCCTGCTTGACGATGTCGAGCTCTTCTTCGAGGCGTTGCTCCTGCCGCCGCAGCATGGCCGCCTTGGAGCGCTCGGACTCGACGTTGCGGTTGAGCTGCGCCTCAAGCATCTCGTCGACCCGCTGCAGGTGGGCCTGCACCCGGCGGTGCTCGGGGTGCTGGTCGCCGTAGCGGGCCAGGACCTCGGCGTTCTTGGCCACCACCGTCGCCCGCTCCTGGGCGAGGGAGGCCAGGGTGGGGTCCTCGATCATGCTGGCGAGCAGATCGTACTCTCCTCTCTGGGCCAGCCGGCGGTAGTCCGCGGCCCGGCTCTCGGCGAGGACCCGCTCCGCGCCCGTCTCGCTATGGGTTCGCTGCAGGGTGGCCAGCCGCGAACCGACCCCGTCGATCTCCTCGCCCTCGTCGATCAGATCGTAGGCCGAGCGGAAGCTCAGCAGGGCCTCGCTCGTGTTCTCGACCCGCTCCTTGTACTGGACATTTCGACCCTCCAACCAGAGCTTGGTCTCGCGGGCCGCGTCGCGGCGGGCTTCGAGGTTGTGCTCCCGATAGACCTCGGCCACCAGGTTCGCCAGGGTCGCGGCCCGCTCCGGGTCGGTGTGTTCGACGCGGATCTCCACCAGCTGGGTGTCCTCTCGGGGGCCGGCCGAGAGCGATCTCCCGAAGCGGTCCAGGTCCTCGTTGCTGACCGTGTAGTCGTCGTAGCCGAGCCCGACGTAGCGGTGGATGACCTCTTCGCGGATGCTGCGGCTCTGGATGATCTCCAGCTGGGTGCGCGCCCGCTCACGGCCCTCCAGGTAGCTGGCAGGGTCGTACTGGAGGTTCTCGTTGAAGGCGACCTCCTGTCCGGCACGCGGGAGGAGGTGGATCAACGCCACAGCCCGGTACTGGCGGGCGGAGAAGAGCGACGCGGCGACGGCGGCACCCATGACGCCGATCAAGAAGAGCAGGATGACCCGACGCCGCCGACGGAGCAGCTCGTAGAGGGCCCAGGGG
>DDSR01000126.1 GCA_002343455.1 Deltaproteobacteria bacterium UBA2385
GCCAAGGGGTGCGGCGGTCGGGTGGTCCGAGGGTGGCGCCTCAGCTTCATGGTCGACAGTCTGTTCGGGGCTCAGGGCGAGCGCAGAGGTGACGAAGAGGATGATCACAACAGCCTCAGGTGCAGGCCCAGGGTGAGGGTGCGGGCGGTCGCCTCGCCGCTGTCGTGCTGGCTGCCGCTGAGGCGCAGGCTGAGCGGGCGCGCGTCCCAGGCGAGGCCGGCGGCCATGGTGAGGCCATGCCAGGGGGCGTCAAGGTCCAGCCGTTCGCCGTACAGGGTCCAGGTGGGGGTGACCGAGGTCCACGGAGTCAGCGGCCCCAGGCGCAGGGCGAGGCGGGCCTGAGGGCCCAGGGTCAGCGCCGTCGGCAGCTCGCCGGAGTCGCTGGAGAGGCGGTCGAAGCGCAGCTCGGGGCCGACCAGCAGGGCCACGGCAGGGGAGTCGCCCACCCAGGCGCCGTGCGTGCTCTCCAGGGCGAGGTCGTGGCCGCGCATGGCGCCGAAGGAGGCGGTGGCGCGCAGCCGGGTCTCGCCGACGGGGGCGAGGCGGCCGGGCCGCAGCGACCACCACTGGTGGGAGAGCGAGCCTCCGGCGCTGGGACCCCAGGTGCCGGAGAGCTCCTGCACAGCCAGGACCGGGCGGAAGGCGAAGCGCCCGCGCAGCGGACGGCCGGTGGCCTCGGAGGGCTGGGCGTCGAGGGCCGAGCCGAAGTCGGCCTCGGCCTCGAGATCGATCCAGCCGCCGTCCTCTTCTTCCTCCGGAGGGGGCTCCTCGGCGAGCGCGGGCAGGGCCAGGAGCAGGGCGAGGAGCATGAGCGCAGGCTAACGCGGCCCCGGGGCGCTCAGAGCTGCAGGTCGATCTCGTAGACGCCGTTGGACGGCCCCGTGGCGGTGCCGGTCACGGTCGTCGAGCCCTGGACCCGCTGCGTCCCCCCCTGGCCGTCGTCTTCGAGGAGACCGTCCAGGGTGAGGTTGAGGCTCACGGGGCCTTCGATGTCGCCACGCATGTCGAAGCTGCCCACCAGGGTGCCGCTGAGGGTGCCGTCGGGGATGTCCTTGAGCTGGAGGTTGAAGGCGGGTAGCCCCTCTCCGGCGTCGGTCCAGTAGGTCACGATCAGGTCGTCGTCGTCGCTGTCGTCCTGGTCCAGATCGACCACATCGCTGTACTCGACCAGCGAGAGCTCCAGCCTCAGCCCCTTGTTGTCCGAGGCTCCCTGGTCCACCTGGCCGGTCACCGTCAGCGTCCCCGAGACGTCTCCATCGGTGCTCTGCGGGTCGATGTTGGCGCTGGAGGCGGCGTTGTAGCCGTCGAAGCCCAGCTCCATGGCCTTGACCAGGGCGCCGTCCAGGCCGAGGTAGGCGAGCTCGGCCTCGCGTTCGGAGCTGACTCCCCGTCCTCCGCAGGCGATGAGGAGCGAAGGAAGCAGCAGCAGGGCGGGTTTGTTCACGGGGACCTCCAGGTCAGGACCTACCTACACACCGTCGGGCCCGGGGCCAGGGTCAGCGCTCCGCGATCATCGTCCCGCGGCCCAGCACCCAGCCCGGGTCCACCGCCCGCTTCAGCGCGCGGAAGTCCTCCAGCACCTCGGGCCCGACCATCTCGGCCAGCAGGGCCCGCTTCAGCTTCCCGATGCCATGCTCGGCCGAGACCGTGCCACCCAGCGCCACCGCCTGCAGGGCCAGCTCCCGGTAGATCTGCCGCGCCCGCCCCAGCTCGGCGGCGTCCGTCGGCAGCAGGTTCAGGTGCAAGTGATTGTCGCCGATGTGACCAAAACAGATCTTGTCCATGTCGACCGCCTCGTACGCGGCCATGATCTCGGCCAGGGCGGCGTCGGGGACGGCGAAGTCGGTCCCGACCTTGGGCATGCCGTTGTGCACCACCCGCTCGTTGACCCCGGCCGGCACGGCGTGGCGCACCGCCAGCAGCTTGCGGCGGGCGCCCTCGTCGGTGGCGACGATGGTGTGCTCGACCAGCGCGCCCTCCTCCTCCAAGGCCTCCCACCAGGCCTCCACCGGCGCCTCGCCCTCGTGTTCGACCTCGATGAACAGCGCGGCGCGGGCCAGGGCGGGCGTGTCGGGGACCCGGGCCCGCACCAGCTCCAGGGCGTTGTGATCGTAGTACTCGATCGCCCGCGGGTTGAGGGCGCCCGGTTCGGGGAGGTGACCGGGGCGTTGGGCGCCCCGGCGGGCGCGTTCGACGAAGCGCAGGGTCGAGGCGAGGTCGGGGAAGTAGGCGATCAGGGAGAGGACCGCGCCGGGCAGGGGGATCAGGCGCAGCCGGGCCTCGGTGATGACGAAGAGGGTGCCCTCCTGGCCGATCGCGAGGTCGAGCAGGTTGTCGGCGGGGGCGTAGCCGGCGGCGGTCTTGACGGCGGGCTCGGCCCAGCGCGGGACGGGCCAGCCGTCGGGGATGGGGGTGCTCCGGGTCGCCCGCAGGAGCTGCCCGGTCGGCGTGACCAGCTGCAGCTCCTCGACCCAGGGCCGGGTCGGCCCGTAGCGGAAGGAGCGCGCCCCGCTGGCGTTGCAGGCGATCGCCGCGCCCAGGCTGCACTCGTGGCGGCTGGTGGGATCGGGGGGGAAGAAGAGGCCCGCCGCCTCGACCTGGTCCTGGTACTGGCCGAGGATCACGCCGCCCTGGGCGCGGTCGGGTGCGAGGACCGCGTTGAGGCGCTCGGTCGAGAGCAGCCAGCCGCCCTCGGGCACGGAGGCGCCGGTGGTGCTGGTGCGCTGGGCCGTGACCGTGACGGGCATCCCCTCGGCCTGGGCGCGGGCCAGCACCTCGGCCACCTCTTCGGCGTCGCGCGGGCGGAAGAGGGCCTCGGCGCGGCCGCGGGTGTTGCTGGCGTCGGAGAGGTAGCCCTCCAGCACGGCGGGGTCGGTGATGGGCTGGATCATGGGTGGGCTTTAGCTGGAAAGCACGGGGCAGGCTGGAGGCCGGAGGTCTGCTCCTCCCCCGCTCGCGGGGGAGGTGGCCCGAAGGGCCG
>DDSR01000195.1 GCA_002343455.1 Deltaproteobacteria bacterium UBA2385
CTCCTCTGCGCACCGAGCGCTGCCCCTACAGTACTTCAACGCCATCTCCGCCTGAAACGCCCGGCGCTCCGACCCCGTCATCTTGCTCGACGCAAGCCGGATGTCTTCCACATGACTGGCTTCAAGAGAAACCCCCCCTTCACTTGCCATGGCGACCTTCATCAGTGACTCCAACAATCTGAGAACTGACTCGAAGTATCGCATACAACACTATGAGCAAGAGATCATATCTAATCAGCCAAGCCTGCCACCATGGCTCTTGGTATGGCGTCTTGCGGAAATCACCTTAAAGAACTGGCCCGGCTCCCGCAGCCGGCCAGAAGGGGACTTGCACTAGCCGCCGGCTACTGCAAACCAGAGGATGCCAGCTCTCCGACCGTTACCGGATGCGCGTCCAATAGTGCGAGCAAGTCCTGACGTTCGATGAGTCGAACCCCCAACAGAGCCGCCTGGATCTTCGCGGACTTGTTGAACCGTTGGTTGGTCACTGCGATGCGCGTGAAGCGGACGGCCTCGTGCTTCGCCATGTATGCCTTTGCCCCCGCCGAGACGTCCTTGATGGCACCCCATCCCAAGGCCTGGCACTGGTTGCTCGACGCCTTGCACTGGATGAGTACGCCGTCGTGACCGCGTAACCCGACCACATCGACCCCGCCGTCTCCGCTCAATGGAGTCTGGTACGTGTGAAAACCCTGCTTTCCCCAGAGCAGAGCGCAGAGGGACTCCAGTTCATAGCCTTGGATCGTGCGAATCTCCTCCTCCCCGAGGATCTTCGCCAAGAACTCCAGGCCCGACCCGTCTGCCTTAAGCTCCGCGAGTTGGTTCAGGTCGATATCCTCCGCTCCATTCAGCCAAGTCTTGGCTGCCAGGTCACGCTTACTCGTCAGCAATTCGCCCAGCCTCTCCTCGAAAGTCACATAGTCTTCGGCCCGGACGGTAGGATAATAAACGGTGACTTCCTTCGCTTGGCCGATGCGGTATACTCGGTCGGTCGCTTGGTCCTCCTTCGCCGGGTTCCAGCACCGCGTGTAATGAATGACGTGATTGGCCTTCTGGATATTGAGTCCAAAACCCACTGCCTGCGTGGACAGGATTATGACACCGAATCCCTCTTGGGCCTGGAACTGATCAATCAGGCGCTGCCGTGACTGATCCTTTTCAGGCCGTGTTTCGCTACTGCCATTGATGACCACTGGTCTTTGACCAAATTGCTCGCCAATGTAGTGCTGAACGACCCGCTGGATCTCGCGCAGTTCGGTGAATATGATGACCTTTTCCCCTTTGCGGCGAATACCTTCGAGAGCGCCCATCAACCAACTGAGCTTGGGCGAGTCGACCAATGCTTGACTCATGGGCTGGGTCGTATCGACAGTCTGGCCCAGCCACACGGGATGGGCGCAGAGAAGCCGGAGATGCTGCAACATCCCGAGCATTGCCTGTCCCACCTTCTGCTTGTCGCAAGCCTCGATCTTCTGCCGATGTGCCGACAAGGCCGCAGCGTACAGCCGCCGCTGGAGAGGAGAGAGACGAAGTTCGCGACAATTCTTATCCTCAATCTTCGCCGGCAGGCTCGCAACCTCGGATTTCGTCCGGCGAAGCACCTGCGGCGCGAAGAGCTTATTCAGCTCCTCAAGTGCCTGTTCCTCTCTTACCGTTTTCGCCTCGATCGGCCGCTTGTATTTTCGCCCGAACTCGTTGAGCGCTCCCAACAGACCCGGCTGAACGAAGTCGAACAGGCACCACAGGTCGGTGAGCGAGTTCTCGACGGGCGTTCCGGTCGACGCAATCTTGAATCGCGCATTCATCGCTTTTGCCGCCTGCGTGACCAGCGCCGCTGGCGATTTGATCTTCTGCGCCTCGTCGCAGATCAGAACGCTCCACAGCTCTCTGGCCAGCGAAAACTCATAGTCTCGGAGGGTTTCGTAGGTTGTCAGAACGAGCTGGCAGTCCGCGCGCCAGCCAGGGCGCAAGAAGCGCGTGAGGCCCAGCTGGCGCAGCGGTTGATCGATTTCGTCAGGTCTCGCGCGAAGGTCCTTCAGGCCTTGTCCGTAGAGGGTGAGCACGCGGAATGTTCCGGGTCGGAAGAAGCGACTGATCTCGCGCGTCCAGTTATCCAGCAGAGTGACCGGAGCGACGACGAGCGCCGGGGGCGACGCCGGTGCCCGGGCGAACACCCCGGCCAAGAGAGTAAGCAGCTGCAGCGTCTTGCCCAGGCCCATGTCGTCGGCCAGGATGCCGCCCAGCCCGGCGCGCTGCAGGAAGCGCAGCCAGTCCACGCCCTGCTGCTGGTAGGGGCGCAGGGTGGCGCGCAGGTCCTCGGGCAGCGGCGCGGTCGGGATGCCGGCGAAGTCGCCGACCAGGGTGCGCAGCTCTTCAAGGCCGGGGGGGACCGGCTGATCGAGCTCGGCCGAGAGGCGGGCGAGGTCGAAGATGGCGCCCCGAGCGACCTTGCCGGTGTTGGCCTCGCGCGCGGCGAGCAGGTCGGCCACGCGCTGGCCGTGCGCCGCCAGCCACTCGTGCGGGATGGGGGCCCAGCCGCCGCCGACCAGGGGCGCCAGCTCGCTGCCCTCCTGCCAGGCCTCGATCACCCGGCTGGCGTCGGCCTCGCCCTCGGCCCCCTTGAAGGAGACGAAGAGCTTGTCGCCCTCGATGCGGACATCGGGGGTCAGGCTGGCGACGCGGCGGAACTGGCGATGGGCGGCGCCGTCCAGCGCGACGCTGCCGCGCGAGCCGCCCTGGTACTGGGCCAGGGCCGCGGCGAAGCGTACGGCCTCTTCCCCGCGCAGGCGACGCTCGATGCCCAGGGCGAGCTGCAGGCCGTCGGCCAGCGAGCGGACCAGCTTGCGCTCGGCGGGCTCGTCCCGGATGGGCACCATCCCGCCCAGCAGCTTCAGCTCGCCGCGCTCGACCTCGGCCGAGGGGGGGGTGCCGTAGACCAGCCGGGGCTTGACGACCAGCTCCTCCTGGCTGCCCCAGGTCTCGATCAACAGGCGGGGGCGCTGGGCTTCTCCGGTCGGCAGGCGGGCGGTGCGCACCTCGACCGGGATGCTCTGCCGCAGGGTCGGGATGGTCTCGGCGACGAGCCGGCCGACCTCTTCCGGAGGGAAGTTGACCCCGCGGGTGAGGAGCTGGCGCTTCTCGGGAGAGAGGCCGCCGTCGCCGATGGGGCGGATGGTGTCGCCGCAGAGCACCGAGCCGCTGCCGAGGACCTCGGTGATGGCCCGGTCGCGCACGATGCGCACCTTGAAGCCCTTGCCGTCGTCTTCGACCCGCCCGATCGGGATCACGGGCTGGCCCGAGGACTGCACGGGCTCGCCGTCCAGGGTGAGCTCGTTGGCGCCCTGGAGGGCGTCCCAGACACGGTGCGCCGCCTCCTTGGGGATTCGACCCCCGAAGTGGAAGCTGAGGGCGCGCTCGACCTCGCGGTCGCAGTCCTCGATCAGCAGCGGCAGGCCGGTCTTGATGCTGGCGACGGGGCCCTCGTTGCGGACGGTCTCGACCTGGTCCATCACCAGCAGGCGGTCCAGGACCAGGGCGTTGGCTTCGCGGCGGCAGCGGTAGGCGAAGCGGGCCACCTTGGGGCCGGGCCGTTCGCCGGCCGGGGCATCACCCGGGGCGCTGCCGTGAGCGATGCGCTGGGTGTTCCAGATGGCCGCGGCGCAGATGTGGACGCAGGGATCGGGGCCGTCGCAGTCGCAGGCCCAGTCCTTGTCCTGGGGCCAGAGCTGGACCTCGAAGGCCTGCCCCGCGCCGGGCACCATCACCTTGAAGTTCAGCTCGTCCTCGTCGCCCCGGGCCGGGAGCACGCACTCCCGCCGCGCGAGCTCGACGCCGCGACTCCAGACACGATCGCTGGCCTTCTTGCGGATGAGTTCGAGCAGGGCAGGCATGGCCGGCCCGTCTAACCGGAAATTGCCGCCTGAGGGTTAGCTGACCGGCATGATCATCAGCGTCCTGATGCCCGCCTGGCAGGCGGCCGACACCGTCGAGGCCGCCGCCAGGGACATCCTGGAGCAGCGCTGGACGGCAGCGGAGCCGGCGGTAGAGCTGGAGGTGGAGCTGATCGTCGTCACGCAGGGAGACGATCCGGACACGGTCGAGGCGGTGCAGCGCATCGACGACCCCCGCCTGCGCCTGCTGCACCAGGAGGAGCCCGGCCTCGCCCGAGCCCTGGAGCGAGGCCGGGCCGCGGCGACCGGCGAGTGGATCGCCCGCATGGACGCCGACGACCGGTGCGCGCCGACGCGGCTGGAGCGACAGCTCGCCCACGCCGCGCGGACCGGGGCCGAGGTGGTGCCCTGTCGGGTCGAGCCCTTTCCCCGCGGCCGGGAGGCCTTCTGCGCCTGGCAGAACAGCCTGGTCACGCACGAAGAGATGGAGGCCGAGCGCTTCATCGAGGTGCCCTGGTTCCACGCGACCGCCCTCTTCCGCGCGGAGGCCCTGCAGCGGGTGGGCGGCTGGCGCGAGGGCCTGCACCTGGAAGACTACGACCTGGTGCTGCGCCTCTTCGAGGCCGGGGTCCGCCAGGAGAAGCTGCCCGAGGCGCTGTACCGCTGGCGGGTCCACGACGCGCAGGCGACCGCCGCCTGGCCGATCCAGCGCATTCGCGAGCAGAAGGCCCGCGCCCTGCGACTGCCGCCCGACGCCTACGTGGCCGGCCGAGGGCGCAGCCTGGCCGAGTGGGCCGCGCGCCTCTCCCTGCCGGCCTTCGAGCTCGACGCCGCCCTCAGCGCGCCGCTACCGCCCGGCTACCCGGTGCTTGTGCTCGGCTCGCCCCAGGCCCGTGCCCGGCTCCGCCAGCGGCTGGCCGACCGACCGCACCGCTTCATCGCCTGAGCGTCCCGGCGTCCTGGCGCCCGCGCGAGAGCTCAACGGTTCTGGGCCACCGCCACCGTCTGGGTCGCCGGATCGTGCAGGTAGACGCTCTCCAGGGCGAGGCCGATCCCCCGGAGGGCCACGGTCACGACCGCGAAGGTCAGGAGGATGACGAGGTAGCGAGACAGGTCGGAGCTGGCGATGGGGGCGCTGGACATGGGATCCTCCCGGGTGACGGAGCGGTTGTACTTGTCTCCATCGCCCGGGGGAATGGGGTCCTGCACAAGGATGACGCCTGCTGGCAGGCGGTGACAGACGGTGACAGCCAGGGCCCCCCGGCCCCGCCCCTCAGCCC
>DDSR01000259.1 GCA_002343455.1 Deltaproteobacteria bacterium UBA2385
CTGGTGCGGGTTCTCGCCGTAGCGACAGGCCTGCATCCGGCGCAGCGGCAGCGCCCCCTCCCGCGGCAGGGCCGCCTCCTGGGCGTCGATCGCCCCCAGGGCGGCGGCCCGCTCGGCCAGCCAGGTCCCGATCACCGCGTCGTAGGCGGCCGTGTGGCGGAAGGCGCGCACCGCCAGGGCCAGGCGGGTGGACTCCTGCACCCCGCCCGCGCCAAGCTCGGCGATGACCAGCGGGTAGTCGGCGGGGTCGGTCAGGATGGTGACGTGCCGATGGTTCTTGGCCGCCGAGCGCACCATGGAGGGGCCGCCGATGTCGATCTGCTCGACCGCCTCTGCCAGCTCGATCCCGGGCCGCGGCTGGCCCTCGGCGTCGGTGATGGTCGCCTCGAAGGGGTAGAGGTTGACGACGACGACGTCGATCCACTGGATCCCATGGGCGCGCGCCTGGTCGGCGTGCTGGTCGCGCAGGCCCAGGATGCCGCCGTGGATGCGCGGGTGCAGGGTCTTGACCCGACCGTCCATGATCTCGGGGTGGCCGGTGTGCACCTCGACCGGGGTGACGGGCAGGCCCGCCTGGGAGAGGGCCCGCGCGGTCCCACCGGTCGAGAGCAGGGTGAAGCCCTGGCCCACCAGGGCCTGCCCCAGCTCGACGAGGCCGGTCTTGTCGGAGACGGAGAGGAGGGCGAAGCGCGCCGGAGAGGCGGCGGCGGTCGGTTCAGTGTGGCCCATCGTGCACCCGGGAGCGAGGGCCCACCGAGGTAACCCGACGGCTCAGGGCGCGACGGCCTGCCAGTGGACCGGGCGCACCGTCTGCGCGCCGACGACATAGCCGACCACCAGGACGATCTCGCCCTGGTGCCGGGCCAGCTCGGGGTGGGCGCTGAGGTCGACGATCACGGGCCGACCGGTCGACCGATCGTCGATCAGCCAGTTGCTCCCGAACAGGCGCAAGCGCCCGACGAAGGGCTGCCCCCCCCCGGGCGCCGAGCGCACCGACCACTCCTGGACCCGCAGGCGCTTGCCGAGCTGGTTGCCCTCGACCTCGACCTCACAGCCGGTCAGGCCTCCCAGGACGAGACCCTCTCCGGCCTCGGCGATGCGCAGCCTGGCCCCCGAGGCCGTCTGGAGCCAGGCCTGCCCCTCCTCCTGGCTGACCAGCCCGACCATCGGCCCGCGATGGACGCAGCCCACGCCCAGCCCTGCAAGCAGGCCAGCGGTCGCGAGGACCCGTCCATGGTAGAACACGCTCTTCATGCCGACAGCTTGCACCCCGCGGACGCGACGCGCTACCTTCAACCGCATAGGGCGGGGCGTCCCAGCCCAACCCAGGGGCCCGATGAACCTTCCTTCCCAGCACCCGGGAATCCGGCCATGATGCTCCTCCCCAGGGACGTTGGCTCCTTCACTCTGCTCGAGAAGCTCGGCAACACCGACATCACCGAGTCATACCTGGGCCGGTCGCGGGCGGGAACCGGGGGAATGGTCGTCGTCCGTCGGATCCTGCCCGTCGTGGTGCGCGACCCCGCTCGGCTCGACGCGGTCCACAACCGGGTCCGCGACCTGATCTCCGTCCGCCACCCCTTCCTGATCCCGGTCCTGGACTGGGTAGAGGACGGGGACGAGCGCTACATCGTCGAGGAGGCCATCGACAGCGTCGACCTGGGCCAGGTCCTCGCCTGGTGCCGCAGCACGGGCCGCCGACTGCCGCACAATGTCTTCCTCAACATCGCCACGCAGGTCTGCAACGCCCTCGAAGCCCTGCACGGGCGCCCCGGCAAGGCCAGCGGCGCCGACAACGTGCTCCACCTGGGTCTGCGGCCCGGCGCCGTCCACCTCAGCGCCGACGGCAAGGTCGTCCTGGGGGGCTTCGGGCTGACCCGCTCGCCGACCACCTCGATCCCCGGCGGCGGCTCCTCCGCCTCGGTCATGGAGTACCTCTCCCCCGAGCAGACCCAGCCCGACAAGAAGCTCAGCCCGGCCAGCGACATCTTCTCGCTGGGGGCCTTGATCTTCGAGCTGCTCAGCGGCGAGCCGCTCTTCCGTTCGGACAGCAACCTCAGCACGATCAACCGGATCCGACGGGCCGAGGTCGCCGAGCAGATCGCCCGGGTCAAGGACGAGGTCCCCGGCCTGGACAAGGTGCTGACCCGCGCCCTGGGCCTCAATGCGCGGCATCGCTACCAGCGAGCCTTCGTGCTGCGCGAGGACCTGCGCGCCCTGATGGCGGGCTACTCCTTCAACACCATCGTCGAAGACACCCAGGTCTTCCTGGCGCCGGTCTTCGAATTCGCCCGGGGTGGCCCCTCGGCCAGCACGACGCTGAGCCCGGCTCCCGAGCCGGCCGCGCAGGCCCAGCCCGAGCCGCCAGACCAGCCTGAAGACGAAGATCCCGGCTTCGAGACCGGGCTGCGCTCGGATGGTCCCCAGCTCGGGTCGCTGCCGGGCAGCGGGCCGGCGCTGGCCATGGGGACAGGCCTGGCCGCCCACCTCGCGCAGGCCATGACCGGCCCGACCGAGCGCCTCAGCGGCCCTCCGACCCCCATCGCTCCGCTGGTCCCGGCGCCAGCCTCCGTGCCTGCGGCGCCGGCCTCCCACCCCCCGGCCGAGCAGCTCGCCGATCGTGCCGAGCTCAGCATGGTGGGAGCCGCCGACGGCCTCGAAGAGCGCACCGACGTCGCCATCGGCCTCGCCTCGGTCGCGGCGGCGGCGCAGGCTGACCCCAGCAGCACCCGCGCCTTCCTCCGCGGCGAGCCCGACGCCCCGCCCGCGCCCGCGCTGCCCCCCGCGCTGCCCGACCC
>DDSR01000033.1 GCA_002343455.1 Deltaproteobacteria bacterium UBA2385
GCTGGGGGCCGGGAGGTTACGCTCACGGAGCAATCGCTTGACAACGGGGCCGCTTCCGGCTTCGATCCACCTGCCAGCCCTCCCGACTCCCTCTTCGCGGCCCCCTCCCCCTCGCCGCATCCTGGATTTTCCCATGTCCCGACTGTCCGCAGGCACCCTCTCCCTCACCCTCCTCATGGCCGCGCTGGTGTCGTGCACCGGCGACGAGAAGGGCACCGACACCTCCACTGGAGATGGCGGCACTGACACCGGCGACACGGGTGAAGAGCCCGACCCGGTCTGGGAGTCGGTCTCCATCGAGAGCAGCAAGAGCGTGACCGGGCTCTTCGTCTCGGCGCAGGACGAGGCCTGGATCTCCATGGGCGGGGGCCAGACCCGCCTCTTCCAGAGCGGGAGCTGGACCACCGTCGACATCGAGGTCGAAGACCAGGATCTCAACGGCATCTGGGGTTCGGGCTCGGGGAGCTCGGCCACCGTCGTCACGGTCGGCGACGCCGGCTTCATCGGCACCTGGACGGGGGCGACCTGGGAGATCACCGACGTCGGCACCACCAACTTCGAGTCCGTCGACGGCCCCTTCGAGACCGACCTGATGGCCGTCGGCTGGGGAGGCATCTACAGCAACGCCAGCGGCGAGTGGACCTACGTCAACATCACCGGCGGCCACCGCTTCAACCACGTCTGGTACGACGGCGCCATCGGCGCGGCGGTCGGCGAGGAGGGGGCGCTCGGCCTGTACTCCAAGGGCGTCTGGACCATCATCCAGGAGCCCGAGCGGCGGGCCTTCTACGGCGTCTCGGGCACCGGCCCCAACGACATCTGGGCCGTCGGCGAGAAGGGCACCGTCCTGCACTGGAACGGCACCGAGTGGGAAGACCTCTCGCCCGAGGTGGGCGAGTACGGGATCTGGGCCGTCTGGGCCCCCAACGCGTCCAACGTCTTCATCGTCGGCAACAGCGGCCTGGCGATGGTTCGTCGTTCGGGCGTCTGGGAAGAGCTGCCGACCGGGACCAACAAGAACCTCTACGCCGTTGGCGGCACCGGCCTCAGCGACGTCTGGGCCGGCGGCGGCTTCGGGACCGTCCTGCGCTACCAGCCCTGAGCCGGCCGGCGGGGTCTACCAGGCCACGCCGATCCCCGCGCTGACGCTGGAGCTGTGGATGGCCGTGGCGTCGACATGCACCGCCAGGCGCGGAGCGGCGGACCAGGATCCGCCCATCGGCTGCGAGAGGAAGGAGAAGCCACCCGCGAGGCCGACGGGCCGCGAAGGGCTGAGCTCCAGCTCGATCGACTGCTCGCCGAGCGGCTGCACGCGGAAGGCGTAGAGCGGAGCCGCCTGGGCGCCGAAGTGCCCGATGAAGCCGCTGTCCAGGTCACCGACCGCGAGGCCCAAGGTCGCGGTCGCGGCCAGCAGGCTGCTCTTGCCGGCCTCGGGTCCCTGGTTGCCCGGAGAGCTGGAGTCGACCCGGCCCTGGGCGTGGACCCACCAGGAGGAGGCGATCGGCAGCGCCCCGCGCAGCGCCGCCGAGAGCGCGAGGCCCGTGGCGTCGAAGTCGGCTTCGTCCACCCGGGCCCGCTGGTAGCCGAGGCCGACGGCGAGGCCCAGGCCGCGGAGCAGGGCGATCTGACCCTCGGCGCCATAGACCGTGCGCTGATCCCAGGCCTCGCAGGCCTCGCCCTGGCAGTCGGCCTGCTCGACACGGGTCGCGCGGACATCCACCAGGCTGGTGAGCCGAAGCCGGGAGACCGAGGGGTTCACGACCGGGTCGACGACGGGCGCGCCCCAGGCGATGGTCGAGAGCAGAAGCACCAGCATCAGGTCGGAACCCCCAAGCGTGCGCCCACCTATACCGCGGGCCCAGGCTCTGCCGCTCCCGATTGCCAGCGGTCCAGCTTCCGGCTACCCGCAGGGTCCGTGCCTACACCCCTCCTGCTCCTCCTGACCCTGGCGCTGCCTTCGGCTGAGGCGGTCCCCGATCTACGCGGGCAGGCCCACCTGGAGCGCCGCCAGTTCCGCATGGCGGCAGAGTCCTTCCGCAAGGCCTCCGCCGAGCGCCCCGACGATCCCGAGCCCCGGCTGGGCCTGGCCCGGGCCTGGGCCGGGCTGGAGTGGTGCGGACGGGCAGTCCCCCTCTTCGAAGAGCTGCGCGACAGCAGCTTCTACGGCCATCGCGCGGCAATGGACCACGGCGCCTGCCTCGCCGCAATCGGCCGGAACGCCGAAGGGATCGAGGTGCTCGAAGAGGCGGTGCTGCTCAGCGGAAACGGCAGCGGGGCCATCGTCCAGCTGGCCTGGGAGGCCCTGAAGGGCGCGGACGAGCCCCTCTTCCGCGCCGTCGCCAGCCAGCTGATCGAGGCCGAGCCCGGCTCTGCCGGCGCGCTCCTGCTGGAGGGGGCCCGCTGCTGGCTGGACGGGGACCCCGATGGCCAGGAGGCCGCCCTCCAGGCCCTGCGCAGCCTCCAGGGGCACTCACCGCAGGCCGATCTGCTCGACGCCTGGGCCGCGCTGGAGCTGGGCGAGCCGGCCCGGGCCGCGGAGATCCTGCGGGGAGAGGACCGGCTCAACCGGATGCGCCTGCCCGAGGTGGCAGTCTGGCTGGCCGAGGCCAACCGCCGCGACGGCAACACCGAGATCGCCCACACGATCCTGAACCAGCAGTCTCGCGGGCGGGAGAGCTCGGTGCTGCGCGGAGCCATCCTGCTCCGCGTGCGCGCCGATCGCGAAGGCTTCGCCGCAGCTCGCCCCGACGCCCTGCGCCTGCTCGACGCCCACCCCGATCAGCCCGAGGTCGTCGCCACCGCCTGGTACATCGCGATGCGGGGCGGAGACGACTCCGCATCCGGCCTGCGCCAGCGCTACGAGCGCCTCGCCCTGCCCGACCGGGCCCCGCTGGACCTCCTCCTCCCTCCGCCTCCGGTCACACCGGCTCCCTCCGAGGCCCCATGAACGCCCTCTCCCTGCTGTTTACGCTCGCCTGCACCGGCTCCGACCCCCAGGCGCCCGCGCCGGGGACCCCTGCCCCCGAGGCCGCCGGGACCCCCGCGCGCCGGCCCGACATCGTCCTGGTGACGCTGGACACCACCCGCGCCGACCGCCTGGGGGCCTGGGGACACAGCACCGCCGCCACCGACTGGCTGGACAACAAGGCCAGCGCCGGCACCCGCTACAGCCGGGCCTACTCGGTGCAGCCCCTGACCATCCCCTCCCACGCCACGATCATGACGGGCCTCTGGCCGTGGAAGCATGGCGTTCGAAGCAACGGCGACGCGACCCTGGACGACTCCTTCGAGACCCTGGCCGAGCGCCTGAAGGGCGGCGGGTGGCAGACCGCGGCCAGCGTGGGGGCCTTCGTCACCTCGCGCACCTGGGGCTTCAACCAGGGCTTCGACGCCTTCTTCGACGACATCCAGTCCAAGTCCGGCGACACCTGGCACCAGCAGCGGCCCGCCGACAAGGTCGTCGACGACGCGGCGACCTGGGTCATGGGCGCGCGCAAGGAGGACCCGATCTTCCTGTGGGTGCACTTCTACGACGCCCACTTCCCCTACAACCCGCCCGAGGCCTACGCCGAGCAGTTCAAGGGCCGGCCCTACGACGGCGAGATCGCCTTCATGGACGACCAGCTCGCCCGGCTGGAGGGCGTGCTGAAGGCCGCCGGTCGCGATCCGATCTGGGCCATCATCGGGGACCACGGCGAGTCCCTCGGCGAGCACCGCGAGCTGACGCACGGCCTGTTCGTCTACGACGCGACCCAGCACATCCCCTACCTGATCTCGGGTCCGGGAGTGCCCGCCCAGGTCGTGGACCAGCCGGTGAGCCAGGTCGACCTGGTCCCCACCCTGCTCTCGCTGGCAGAGCGCCCGGCGGCCGAGAACATCGACGGCAAGGTCCAGCCGGGCAACCCCCACCCCATCTGGATGGAGAGCTTCCAGCTCACCGAGCAGTTCGGCTTCTCGCCTCACCTGGCCATCGTACAGGACCAGCACAAGCTCATCCACAAGCCGATCCCCGAGCTGTACGACCTGGTCGCCGACCCCGGCGAGCGCAGTGACCTGGCGTCGAGCCAGGCCGAGACCCTGGCCTCGCTCAACTCGGTCTACGCCACCCTCAACCCCTCCCTCCCCACCGGACGCACCCAGGCGCTGGACCTCGAAGCCCTCGCCCGGCTCCAGGCGCTCGGGTACATCACCACCGACTCCTTCGACGTCGACTTCGGCTCCCTGCCCGACCCGACCCTGCACCGCGACCTGATCGGCAAGCTCCTGCGGGCCGAGATGCACAGCTTGCAGCGTGAGCACGAGCAGGCGCTGCCCCTGGCGAGGGAGGCGCTGGCCGAAGGCATCGACATCTCAGGGGTGCACCAGCGGGTGACCCGGGTGATGGCGATGGCCGGTCAGAAGGACGAGGCCCGGGCGGTCCTGGAGGACAGCGTCAGGCGCTTCCCCACCGACGTCGCCCTGCTGCAGCGCGCGACGGCCACGGTCGGCCGCGAGGGGGACAACCAGCGCAGCCTGGCGCTGGCCCAGCAGGCCCTGGCCGCCGACCCCGAGAGCGAGCGCTCCGCCGAGTATGTCGTGGGCGCCCTGATCAACCTCGGGCGGCGCGACGAGGCCCTGGCGATGGCGCTGGACTGGGCCCAGCGCAAGCCCGAGGCGACCGGGCTGGTCGCGCTCGCCGGGATCCTGCTCTTCGAGAAGGGCGACCTGCCCGGTGCCGAGAAGCAGCTTCGGCTGGCGGCCAAGCCCTCTCGCCCTCGGCAGGGTGTCTGCGAGCGCCTGGGGGCGATGGCCCTCACCGCCGGAGTACCCAAGGACGCCGAGCGCTGGCTGGCCCGGGAGGAGGAGCTCTACGGCCTGAGCCTGCGAGGGATGCGGGTGAAGGTCAGCGCGCTGTCCCGCCTGGGTCGGCACGAGGAGGCCCTCGCCCTCGCCGATGGGGCCCTGACCAAGGCTCCCGGGGACCTGGACCTGTTGCAGGCCCGCGCCGCCGCCTTGATCGACCTGGGCCGCCTCGACGAGGCCGTGACCGAGCTGGACAAGAGCCTCGCCCTGCACCCCGAGCAGGCCGATCTCCTGATGCTGCTGGCCAACGCCCAGAAGAAGCAGGGCAAGGACGATCTCGCCCAGGCCACCCGGGCCCGCGCCGAGGCCGCCCACGCCCTGCGCAGCGCCGCGCGAAAGGGCGCCGCCGGGGGCAAGCCCGCTCAGTAGTAGTGGTACTCCGAGGGCCACTCGTAGTACACGGTCGAGCCGTCGTACTCCGCGGCGGTGACGGCGTACCAGCCGTACTCGGAGAAGTAGTACATCAGCGCGCCGTACTCGCCGTAGCCTTCCCGGTAGTAGTCGCTCTGATACCCGTAGTGGTAGACGTAGCCGTCGTAGTCGGAGGGGGTCGTCGAGGTGTGAGTGACCAGGGAGCAGCCCGTGGACCTGGTGTAGGCGCTGGACGAGGAGATGACGCTGAAGGCCCATTCGCAGGAGCCGCAGCTCGGCACCGACAGGCTGCTGCCGTACAAATCCGAGCTGATCACACAGTTGACCAGGCCCGCCTCACCGCGGAAATAGGCTTCCTCGAAGCCTTCGTACGTCGAGCCGATGGTGGCGATGCCATCCCAGCCCGTAGCGAGGCGGTTCAGGTCGGTGTCGGCGTCGCTGTCCGCGTCGGCGTCCGCGTCCGCATCCGCGTCGCTGTCCGTGTCGGTGTCGCTGTCGGTGTCCGTGTCGCTGTCCGTGTCGCTGTCGCTGTCCGTGTCGGCATCGCTGTCCGTGTCGCTGTCGCTGTCCGTGTCGCTGTCGCTGTCCGTGTCGCTGTCCGTGTCGGTGTCGCTGTCCGTGTCGCCGTCCGTGTCCGTGTCCGTGTCGCCCTCGCCGCCCCCGTCCCCGGGACCGTCGCCCTTCTCGACCTCGAAGCAGGCCAAGGCCAGCCAGATCAGCGTTCCAGTCAAGCTCACCGCACACCTCCACAAAGAGACGACGCGCCGGTGGTTGGCCGGCGCGTCGAGGGTTCAGCACATCCCGAAGGACGCGGAACGACTACAGGTAGTAGTAGTAGTAGCCCGAGGGCCAGTCGTACATGAACTGGTCGCCGCTGTAGTCGGCGAGGGCGACCGCGTACCAGCCGTAGCCGGAGTAGTAGTAGCGCAGAACGCCGTACTCGCCGTAGCCCTTGATGTAGTAGTCGCTCTGGTAGCCGTAGTTGTAGGTGTAGCCGTCGTAGCCGGAGGCGGCCGAGGCATCGAGGCCGAGCAGGTCGCAGCCCGTGCTGCTGCCCAGGCTGCTGCCCGAGGTGTCCACCGAGAAGGCCCACTCGCACTCGGCGCAAGCCGCCACCGAGAGGCTGTTGCCGTCCAGGTTGGAGCGGACCGAGCAGTCCAGGGCGCCGTTCAGGCCGAGGAAGTAGGCGTCTTCGAAGCCCGACCAGCCCGCGCCGGTGACGGTGGCCTCGCCGTAGTAGCCGGCCAGCATGATGCCAGTGTCGCTGCCGCTGGTCCCGCCGCCGTCGGCGCCGCCGTCCGCGCCGCCATCAGCACCGCCGTCTGCGCCGCCGTCGGCGCCGCCATCGCCGTCGCCGGTCTCCTTGTCTGTCTCGCCGCAGGCGGACAGGCCGACGGCCAGCAGGCCCGCCAGCAGGATGGAAGAAAGCGGCAGCGTTCCAGTCAGGTTCGTCATCGTGCGTCTCCAGGATGTACCCGACCGGGTGGCTCGGGCGATGGTTGAGAGGGCTCAGGCCCCACACAGCCTACTCGGCGCGAAGACGAATCGCAAGCCCGGATGCATCTGGACTCAAGGCTGAAAGCCAACCCGCTCGCCGATCTCGGTCGCCACGCTGCGCACGCCGCGCTGCAGCTCGGGCATGCGGACCCACCCCAGGACCAGGACGGCCGTGAAGGCGACGCTGAAGATCACCATCAGCTGGACGGCCTTGGAGGTCTTGAGTCGGGGGGCCACGGAGTGTCCTCAGACGTCGAAGCTGACGCCCTGGGCCAGGGGAAGGTCCGTCCCCCAGTTCAGGGTGCAGGTCTGGCGTCGCATATAGGCCTTCCAGCTGTCGCTGCCGGCCTCGCGGCCCCCACCGGTCTCCTTCTCGCCACCGAAGGCGCCGCCGATCTCGGCGCCCGAGGTGCCGATGTTGACGTTGGCGATGCCGCAGTCGCTGCCGGTGGCCGAGAGGAAGCGCTCGGCGGCCCGGAAGCCGTCGGTGAAGATGGAGCTGGAGAGGCCCTGCGGCACGTCGTTGTTCCAGGCGATGGCCTGCTCGAGCTCGTCGAAGACCATGGCGTAGAGGATCGGCGCGAAGGTCTCCTCGCGGCAGATCGGCATGTCCGGCCGAGCCCGGATGATGGTCGGGCGGACGAAGAAGCCCGGCCGATCCAGGACCTCCGCCCCGGTCAGCACCTGGCCGCCCTGGGCTCGGGCCTGCTCGATGGCCTCCCGGTACTGCTCGACCGCCAGCGCGTCGATCAGCGGGCCCACGAGGGTCCCGGGGAGGGAGGGATCCCCGATGGGCAGACGCTCGTAGAGCGCCACCAGCCGATCGAGGAAGCCCTCGGCGATGTCCCGATGCAGCATCACCCGCCGGGTCGAGGTGCAGCGCTGGCCCGCGGTGCCCACCGCCCCGAAGGCGATCCCGCGCAGGGCCAGCTCCAGGTCGGCGTCCTTGTGGACGATGATGGCATTGTTGCCCCCCAGCTCCAGCAGGCAGCGGCCCAGGCGACCGGCCACGACCTGGCCGACCCGCCGCCCCATCCGCGTCGAGCCGGTGGCGCTGATCAAGGGGATGCGCCGATCGTGGATCAGGGCCTCGCCCACGTCCGCGTCCGCCCCCATGATGAGGGTCAGCAGGCCCGGAAAGCCGTGGGCTTCGGCGACGGGAGCCAGCAGGCGATGCATGGCCAGGGCGTTCAGCGAGGCCTTGATCGAGGGCTTCCAGATCACGCTGTCGCCCGAGATCAGGGCCACCATCGTGTTCCAGGCCCAGACCGCGTTGGGGAAGTTGAAGGCCGTGATCACCCCCACCGGCCCCAGCGGATGCCACTGCTCGTACATGCGGTGGCTGGCGCGCTCGCTGTGCATGCTCAGGCCGTAGAGCTGGCGCGACATGCCCACGGCGAGGTCGGCCATGTCGATGCTCTCCTGAACCTCGCCGAGCCCCTCGGAGAGGACCTTGCCCACCTCCAAGGTCACCAGCCGGCCCAGATCGTCCTTGTGGGCGCGCAGGACCTCGCCCATCTGGCGCACCACCTCGCCCCGCTTGGGCGCCGGCACCGAGCGCCAGGCCTCGAAGGCCTGCTGCGAGGCGCGGATCACCTCTTCCAGCTGCTCGGGTCCGGCCAGCCGGACGCTGGCCAGCGTCTGGCCCGTGCTGGGGTCGGCGCAGCCCACCACCGCACCGGAGGTGGGGAGGGCCCGGCTGCCGATCCAGGCGCCCGAGCTGATTTCGTCGATGCCCAGGCGGGCGAGAAGGTCCTTCATGGCGGTCTCCGCTTCGAGGGGCCTTGCGCTAACGCGCCCTCCCCGGCGGCACCAAGCCGAGGCTCAGGCCGGGCCGCCTGCCGGCTCCTTCTTCACGACCTTGCCATCGACCATCACCCGGGGGCGGTCGTGCTGGCTGAGCGAGTAGGGCCGGCCTTCCAATCCGGGGTCGACCCGCCAGGCCTTTCCCTCCAGCTCCAGGTAGCCATCGGGGCCGATCCGGCCGGGAAGGCCACCGGCTCGCCAGCGCTGGTGCTCGTCCAAGCTCATCCCGAGGCGCTCGGCCTCGGCCACGGGCTCGCGCACGGGTGAAGGATGGCCGGCGCTGTCGGCCAGGGGCACGACCGGGGTCGGCTCTGGCCGACGCTCCAGCTCGTCGAGCCGCCCCCGCAGCTCGCTCAACTCCGCCTCCAGGCGACGGTTCCCCTCGGCCAGGGCCTGAAGCTCGTCCCTCAAGGCCAGGATCTCGGCCGGGCTGGCGTAGCCCCGGTCCTGAAGGACCTCGGCCACGATGGCCCGGACGCTTCCTTCCAGGACCCGGCCGGCCGGTCCGGAGAGCGCTGCGCTGACGATGTCGATGAGGGGCATGGTGCCTCCAGGATCAAGGGTTCAGGCCCGATGGCTCAGGCAGCCGATGGGCCGAAGGTGGCGATGGATCCGCTGGCCAATCGCCGAGGAGGAAGATCGGGCTGGTCGAGGTCCAGGCAGAAGATCCCCGGATGGGGCTTGCCCGTGTCGTCCAGCGAGCCCTCCGGGGAGGGAGGGAGGGAGGGATCGGCGTGGCCGGCCCAGCAGAGGTAGCGCCCGCTGGCGTCTACGATCGGGTGACTCTCGGCGAACTGCTCGAAGAAGTGCAGCAGGAACACCTGCTCGCGGGTGGGCCAGAAGGAGACCAGCTCTCGCTCCTGCGCCTCGCCGCTCGCGTCGAGCTCGACCCGGGTCCAGCGCGCGCAGCCTGCCTTGGCGTCCAGGCTGGCATAGACCAGCCGGTTTGGACGACACCAGAAGAAGGCCAGCAGCGGCCGGGTCGTCGCCGGCTGCACCTGCCCCGTCTCGATCTGGTAGATCCCGAAGCCCTCGTAGGGGGTCCCGTTCCCCTTTGGCGCGCTGGCGACGGCGAGATGCGCCCCGGTCCGGTCCGCCAGCAGGGCCAACAGGCCGCGCTGCGTTGCAAGGTGGCAGGGCTGCTCGCCGTCCAGATCCGACAGGCAGATGTGCGAGACCGCGCCCGGAGAGGCCGTGGCGAACACCACGCGAGGCGGGACGCTTCGGATCACCACCGGCGCGCAGAAGCTGCCCGGTCCAGCCGGGTAGGCGTGATCCTCACCGGTGCCCAGCACCGTCCGCCGCGCCAGTCGACCCGGTCTGCCCTCGCGCCCGCCGGAGTGCACCAGCACGCTGGTCGAGTCCGGCGCCCAGGTGAAGAACAGCGGGACTCCCTGGTCGACCAGTCGTCGGGTCCCCGTCCGAACCTCGATCACCGAGAGCTGCAGCTCCTCATCCTGCTGGCTGAGCAGGCCGATCCGCTGCCCGTCGGGGCTCCACGAGGCGTAGATCGGGTGCTCGTCCTCGCTGTCGAAGAGCGAGCGCTCCTCCACCCCGCCGACCTCGGCGATGAAGAGCTGCGCGGCCTTGCCACGCTCGCTGGCCCGAAAACCCATCAGCCACCGGCCGTCCGGCGACCAACAGGGCCAGGCCGTCGCGTCGGCCGCCGGCCCGCCAACGGCCTCCAGCCCGCCCGCCAGGTGCGACCAGGTCACCTGGACAGGGCCGGCCTCGTCCACCCCCACGGCGTACAGCTGCCTGTCGCGGCCCACGAACGCGATCCGCGGCAGTCCTGGGGTTCCCGTGGACATCAGCCGATCAAGCGCCAGACGAGCCACAGCTGCGCAGCCAGCGCCACCACCGGGATGACCATGGCCACCTTGGGCGAGGCACGCAGCGACAGAACCCCCGCCCGGTCCCGCTCCAGCTCCGCGTCGAGCTCCCGAGCGAGGCCCTCGGGGAGCGTGTCACCCTGCCCGCGCGCCGACCAGGCCAGGGCGATGGCGGCGTCGTGGTTGGCACCGAAGGAGGCCAGGGCCAGGCCCGAGCCGAGCAGCGCGTGCGGGACCAGGGTCCAAGGCCGGCCCGTCGCCACCATCAGGATCGCCCCGATCAACAGCAGGAGCCCCGCGGCGAGCAGGGGCACCCCCACCCAGCGAGCGCGGGTGCAGAACAAGGCCTGGTCGAGATCCTTCATCCCGCCTCCGCCGTCAGGGGAATCGAAGCCGAGAGCCCGAGCCCTTGGAAGATCAGCCGGATCCCATCGGTAGAGAGGCGCTCCACATCGGGGCGGATCCCCACCGCCGACTGGCCGGCCAGCCCATCGATGAAGGCCTTGAGGAGCTGGGCCACCGCGATGGAGTCGATCACGGCGAACTCGCCCATTCGCTGGCCCTCGTCGATGATGCGGGCGAGCTGCTCGACGAAGCGGTGGTGGACGGCCTGCACCTGGTCCCGGATCTCTTCGTCGCGGATGGCCATCTCGGTCATCAGCAGGAAGAAGCGGGGTGGAGACTTCAGACCGGCGAAGTAGTCCAGGTACTGACGCCCCAGGTCCAGCAGCTTGATGGTGGCCGGCCTGTCGTCGACCTCGGCCTTCTGCAGGAAGGAGAGGGTCACCCGCTGCTCTTCCTCGACCAGGGCATAGAAGAGGTCTCGCTTGCTGGGAAAGTAGAAGTACAGCGCCCCCTTCGAGAGGCGGGCCCGTCGGGCCACGTCCTGCATCCGCGCGGACATGTAGCCCTGCTCGATGAAGACTGCGCGCGCCGCCCGCATGATCTGCGCGCGCCGCTCGGCCTCGGGTTGGTGACGGGTCATGCCAGGCAACCTGCCACGGTGTCCGTCACCGGGCAAGCTGCCCCTCACAACAACCTCCCATCGCGTACCCCCTGACGCCCAACCTGCTACGATGCCTTCCCCACAGCCTGGAGCACTCGTGATCGGGCTCGTAATCGCCACCCACGGCCGCATCGCCTCGGCAGCGGCCGAGGCCGCCGAGATCGTCCTGGGCCCCCAGGACGCGCTCGCCACGGTCGACCTGCCCTCCAACGCCAGCGGAGACGACGCCTGGGGCCTGCTCCGCGACGCCGTCGCGGCCGCCGACCGCGGCCAGGGGGCCCTCATCCTGGTCGACATGCTCGGCGGAACCCCCAGCAACCTCGCCATGGCCCTCCTCGCCCGCGAGCGCATCGAGGTCCTGACCGGCGTCAACCTGCCGATGGTGCTCCGCGCCCTCCGACAGCGCGACACGCTCGCCCTCGCCGAGCTCGCCAACGACGTGGCCGCATACGGCCAACGCAACATCACGGTGGCGAGCGACTGGCTCCGCCCCACGACCAAGGAGGGAAGATGACCCGGGTAGAGGTCGAAGTGGTCAACGAGCTGGGCCTCCACCTGCGGGCCGCAGCCCGCTTCGTCGAGGAGGCCGGCCGCTGGCCCTGCCAGATCACGGTGTCCACGACCGGACCCGCCGTGGACGGCAAGAGCCTCCTCGCGCTCAGCTCGCTGCTGGCCCGCCGCGGGGCCACGCTGAACATCCTCTGCGACGGTCCCGACGCAGACGCCGCCGCCGCCGCGTTGCAGGCGCTGGTCGCCTCCGGCTTCCCGGCCACTGGCGGGCGGTGAGCCCGCGCACCTTGCGCGGAGTGGGCTGCGCCCCAGGTCGCGCCGCCGGGAGGGCCTGGCTCTTCCGCCCCCCGTCGCCGCGGACCGGGGCGCTGACGTCGCGCTTGGAGGCCTTGCGCCGCGAGCTGGTCGACGCCCGCCGGGCCTCGATCGGCGCCACCCCTGACGAGCTCGCCCACTACGAGGTCGTCCTGGCGTTGATCGACGACCCCGAGCTGAGCGGCCCGGCCCTGCGCCTGGAGCGCGCCGGCCTCCCCGTCCACGAGGCCATCGACGCCGCCTTCCAGCCCGCGATCGCCCGCCTGCTCGTCCACGGCGACCCCGAGCTCGCCGCCCGAGCCTCCGAGCTGCGCACCCTGCGGGATCGCCTCCTCGTCCGCTCCCCCCTCCCCCCACCGCTGGCGCGGCCGGTCATCCTCCTCGCCCGGGACCTCTCGGCCGACCAGCTCCTCGACTGGCTCGGCCCGAGCGGCCGGGGCCGGCTGAGGGCCCTGCTGCTGGAGCGCGGCGGTCCCCTCACCCACACCAGCATCCTGGCCCGCCAGCGGGGCCTGCCGGTCGTCGGAGGAGTGAACGGGCTGCTGGACGGCGTGGAGCCCGGCGAGAGCGTGCTCGTC
>DDSR01000198.1 GCA_002343455.1 Deltaproteobacteria bacterium UBA2385
CGAGCGGAGCGAGGCGGAGGGGGGTCGTCCTGCCCCCCCCCGCTGTTTTCAGATAGACCTCGCGGATGCTGCTCATCCTCGCCCTCACCTCTCTCAGCCTCGCCACGCCCAGCCTGGACCGCCTCGCCAGCGCCAACGGCTTCGGGGTGCTGCTGGTCATCGACGACCACGACGGCGGCCCGGCCCTGGTCGACTTCCGGGACCGGATCTACCAGCAGTACAGCGCCGACGACGACCCGGTCTGGGACCTGATGTACGACGCGCGCTTCGGCATCGTCGACGAGGACGGCGCCGCCTGGCTCACGGGCGGCACGGGGCCGACGATCCGCAACGGCACGGGCATCATCGAGGTCGACCGCAGCCGCGGGGACCTGGCGATCACCGAGCTGGCCTTCGCCCCGATGGACCTGGGCTGGCCCGGCTACGTCCACCTGCTCCGGGTTCGTAACGAGGGCAGCGCCCCCGCCGAGGTCGAGCTGTTCAGCCTGGCCAACTTCCACCTCGGAGACGACCGCGCCGGCGTGGCCTTCGGGGACGAGTCCATCGCGGTCGACGGGAGCTGGATGCTGGAGCACGGCACCGGCACCGGCCTGGGCATGGCGGTGGCCAGCCTCTCGACGCCCAGCTCCTGGTCCTGCGACCAGGTCTGGACCCGCCTGACGACCGAGGGCACATTCGACAGCCGCTGCGGCTCGACGGACTCGCCCTGGATCAACGACGACCAGGTCGGTGGCTGGCAGTGGAGCCCCGGAGCCCTGGAGCCCGGCGAGGAGGCCTGGGTCGGCGTGGTCGCCGGGTTCTACGACACCAGCGACCCCTACTACGCCCGCCTCGCGCTGGAGAGCTGGACCGCCGGCCGCGACCCGGAAGCGATCCTGGCCGCCGAGGAGGCCGGCTGGGAGGCCTTCCACGCCTCCGTCCGCCTGCCGGAGACAAGCAGCGACGACGAGCTGGCGGTCTACCGGCAGAGCCTCGCCTCCCTGCGCATGGCCCAGGTCCGCGAGGACACCGACGCCTACGGTCAAATCCCGGCCAGCCTGCCCGCCGCGGTCTCGGCGCCGGACGGCTCCTTCGGCCACCTGTGGAACATCACCTGGGTGCGCGACGGGGCCTACGCGATCGTCGCCCTCTCCCAGGCCGGCCTCCACGACGAGGCCCGCGACGCGCTGTCCTTCCTGCTCCAGGGCAAGGCCGGCGACTACGCCCACCTGGTCGGCCGGGACTACGGGCTCAGCGTCTGCCGGCTGTACGGGGACGGCAGCGAGTGGTCCGACGACGACGGCAGCGGACCCAACGTCGAGCTGGACAACTTCGGACTGCTGCTCTGGGCCGTCGGCGAGCACTGGCGCCAGAGCGGCGACGACACCCTCATCCGCGAGAAGCAGCTCCTGCTCTTCGCGGGCATCGCCGATGTGCTGGTCGAGGTCCAGGGGGACGACGGCCTGCTGATGGCCGACAGCTCCATCTGGGAGCGCCACTGGAACGGCAACCAGCAGCAGTTCACCTACACCCAGACCTGGGCCCAGCGGGGGCTGGTCGAGGCCGCCGCGATGGCCTCGCACCTGGGCGAGGGGGGCCGGGCGACCACCTACACGCTGGCGGCCGAGGCGCTGGGCGAGGGCATCTGCGAGCAGCTCGTGGACGGAGACGGGGTGCTGGCGGCCAGCGCCGAGCAGCTCCGCCTGGGCTCCGGCTACCTGGACCTCGCCGCCGTCGACGCCTTCAACAACGGGAGCCTGGACGCCGCGGGCCCCCAGGGGCTGGCCTCGCTCGAGGCCTGGCGGGCCGGCCTCGCCACCCCGGCGGGAGGTCTCGCCCGCAACGACGACGGCGACAGCTACGACCAGCAGGAGTGGGTCTGGGCCGATCTGCGTACGGCGCAGGCCCTGCGGCGCGCCTGCCTGGAGGACGAGGCCCAGGCCATCGAGGACCGCCTGACCGCCCTGGCGGTCGAGAACCAGTGGACCATCCCCGAGCTGCTGGGTCCTGACGACGCCAGCTACCGCGGCCCCGCGCCGATGATGGGCTTCGGCGCCGGTCTGTACATGATCAACCTGCTGGGCCGTGAGGAGGCCCTCGCCGACTGCGCCGACGGGGTGGGGGCGACCTGCCCGGGCGGCGACGACACGGGCAGCCCCGATGGAGGGAGCAGCGACGGGGGCGGCAGCGACGGCGGGAGCGGCGACGGCGGGGAGAGCGACGGCGGAGAGAGCGACGGCGGAGGCAGCGACGGCGGGGAGAGCGACGGCGGCTCCGCCACCGCAGAGGACGAGCTGCCCAAGGGCAACTGCGGCTGCAGCGCGCCCGCGCCGGCGGTCTCGTTGTTGTTGCTGCCGGCCCTCTTGCTTCGGCGGAGGCGGTCCTGAGCCTCCCCACCCTGCTACAGATCCCAACCTCGCCCTGGTCGCTCAAGGCGCGCCTCGCGCTGCGGGTCTCGGGCATCGCCTACACGACCCGGATCTACCTGCCCCTCCTCCACGAGCTCCGGCTGCGCTGGCGCCTGCGCCGCTTCAGCGGTCCGGTCAGCGTGCCGGTCCTGGAGACGGACCAGGGGGCTGTAGCCGACAGCTTCCGGATCGCCCGCCTCGCCCTGGCCGGTGGCCCGTGGTGGCCCGAAGACCCCGCCCTGGAGGCCTGGAATCGCTGGAGTGAGCGGATGCTGGCCCTGGGCCGCGTTCGCACGACCCTGCGGATCCGCCGGGACCCCCAGGCCCTGCGCTCCTCCTTGCCCCCGGGCCTGCGCCGCCTGGGTCCGCTCTCCACGCTGATCGGCAAGCTGGGGGCCGATCACCTGCTGAGGCGCTACGGGCTGGGCCTGGACGAGGCGGCCATCGAGCGAGAGATGGACGCGCTGCTCGATCAGTGCGCCGGCGCGCTGATGGGACGAGACCAGCTGCTCTCTCGGCCCAGCTACGCCGACATCGCCGTGGCGGTGGGCCTGTCCTTCGTCGATCCGCCCGAGCTCTTGCCGATCGACCCTGTGGCCCGCCCTCACTGGACGGTCCCCGCCCTGGCCGAGCGCTACGCTCCGCTGTTGGTGTGGCGGGACTCCCTGCTGGCCTCGGTGGGGGCCGCCGAGGAGCTGGGCAGGTAGTCCTGGATCTATCGGCATCCTCTGCTACACTGCGCGGCGGAGGTTCCTTCATGTCATCGCTGCTGCTGCCCGTCTTCACGATCCTGCTCCTGGCCTGCGACCCGGCCAAGTCCGATCCCAACGACACGGGGGACGGCGGCTCCGATGGCGGCACCGCCGACGGCGGGACCGCGGACGGCGGCACCGGCGACGGCGGCACCGGCGACGGCGGCACGACCGATCCCGACGCCGATGGCGACGGCTTCACGGTGGGCGACGGGGACTGCGACGACACCGATCCCGACATCAACCCGGGCGCCGAGGATGTGCCCTACGACGGTGTCGACAGCGACTGCGACGGCTGGAGCGACTACGACGCCGACCGCGACGGGCACGACAGCGCCGAGCACGGCGGTGACGACTGCGACGACACCAACGCGGCCATCAACCCCAGCGCCATCGACGCCCCCTACGACGGGCTGGACGCCGACTGCGCCGGCGACAGCGACTACGACGCCGACGGGGATGGCTACGACTCGGGCTGGCATGGCGGCGACGACTGCAACGACGCCTCGGCCGACTACCACCCCGGCGCCTACGAGCGCCCGAACGACGGCGAGGATCAGGACTGCGACGGCGAAGACCGGATCTTCGACGGGGTCGTGCTCGACGAGGGCAGCACCGTCACCTACGAGATCGTCGTCCCCCTCGCCGGCAGCGGCCAGCTCGACGTGACCGTCCTGCTGGACACCACCTGCTCGATGGGCTCGTCGATCAACAACCTCGACTTCAACGACCTCTTCGACGCCATCGCCGATGTCGACGCCGATGTGGCCGTGGCCTACGCCACCTTCGACGACTACAACTACAGCAGCTACGGCTACACCTACGACAAGCCCTTCACCCTTCAGCATCAGCTCACCGACGATGTCGACGCCCTGAGTGAGGCCCACGACGGGGTCAGCCTGCACAACGGCGGCGACGGCCCCGAGTCGGCGGTCGAGGCCCTCTACCAGGCCGTGGTCGGCGAGGGCTACGATCAGGACTGCGACGAGAGCTACGACTCCAGCGACGATGTGCTGCCCTTCCTGTCCTCTCCCTCCGACATCTTCGAGGGCAGCTCGGACTCCGCCGGCGACGCCGACACGGCCCTGGGCGTGGAGGGCGGGGTGGGCAACCGCAGCGGCGCCACCCGCCTCGTGCTGTACATCACCGACAACTACCTGCGGGATCCGGACGGGCTGGTCTCCACGGCCGACGGTTCGCCGGGTGGCTGTCCCCTGGACGCCGGCAGCACCGACCTCGAGGCCCTGGCGGCCGATGGCGGCCTCTACTTCTACGGCTTCGCCACCGCCAGCACCCCGGTCACCGGCATGAACACCCTGGCCGACATGACCGGCAGCCTGATCGATCTGGACGGCGACGGGACCGAGGATCGGCTGGTGTCGACGCTCAGCTCCACCTCGGACCTCGGCACCACCCTGGGTGAGGCCGTCGCCCAGGTGGCACCCTTCATCGCCTCCCCCGCCTTCATCGACCAGATGTGGCTGGTCGCCTCGCTGGACTACTACGAGCTGATCGTCGACATCAGCCCGGATCCGGCCGAGGACATCGACGGCAGCGTGACCGACAGCGTCACCTTCACCCTGACGCTGGAGGGCAAGATCCCCGCCTCGGGCCTGCCCGAGGAGCTCACCCTGGAGCTGGACCTGTACATCGACGGCGAGTACCAGCGCACCATCGAGGTGATGGTCGAGGTTCCCCCGGCCTGAAGTCGTCAAGGTCAGAAACTGTCCTGAGCGACAGGTGACATGCCCGGCCCCTCTCGATAGCCTGTACAGGCGTTCAGAAGGAGTCCGCGATGCCCACCTCACCCAGCCTCTTCGCCTCGCGCCTCTCGGCCGGTGAAGACCTCTACTTCCGCTCTCCCCTCGGCCGCCCCGAGCCCGTGGACACGCGCCTGCTGGTCGCCTCCGACGGCGCGGTCGAGGTCGCCTGGCCCTGGGCCTACCTCTGCCGGCTGACCGTCGTCCGGGTGCATCCGGGCGGCCCGGGCTTCGACCCCGACCTGCTCGGCGGCTGCGCCGTCGCGCTGATCGACGACGGCCTGCTGGCCCCCGACGCGGTCTCCGCGGTCCTGGACGCGCTCATCGCGACCCGACCGCGCGCGGTGATCGCCGTCGCGCCCGCCTTCTCGCGGGCGGTCCGGCGGGTCTGCCGGGCCGCCCAGGTCGATCAGATCCACAGCCTGGTCTCCTCGGCCGAGGCGGATCGGGCCGCGCGCCTCTACCCCCAGCGACCGCTCTCGCCGGGTGTGGCCCGCACCCTGCTGGCCGAGGTCGATCACGCCCGCGGACCGACGGCCCCGGCGCTGCACCTGGTCGCCTGAGGCGGGTGGGCCGGCTGAGGATGGCTGGCGTCTCGGTTCGTAACGGCTGGGCCACCGGGACAGCCTGCACCTGTGGGATCGCGTAGGGTCTCGGTGTGGGCAGGGTCGCACGGCGCGGCAGCAACCCACGCCGGAGGCAGGATGTCCGCCATCGAGAACCCAAGCATGACCAGCGATATGCGCCGTATCCGCCAGGAGGTGGTGGACCGGCGACGGGGGGCTGAACGACGGGCGATGATCGCCAAGTTCACGGCCGCCGCCCTGGCCGTGATCGGGGCCTTCTCGGTCGTGGTGCTGATCGGGATGGTCCTGAACGCCTGAGCCGGGCTCCGCAAGGACAGGCGGGCTCAGGCGGGCTCGAGCTGCCGAGCGATCGCGACGCAGGACTCGAAGCCGCTCTGCAGGCCCGAGCGAATGACCATGGGCATCTCGCTGCCCAGCCGGGCGATGGTGCCCGAGCCCTCGCCGAACCGCAGGCGGGTCGTGAAGGTCACGCGGCTGGTGTGCAGGCGGCCTGGTTCGACCGTGAACATCCCGTAGATCTCCGAGACCGGGATGACCGAGTTCAGCAGGCTGCGCCGCTTGACCGAGGCCACGACCTGCTCCATCTTCGCCTGGTAGGCGGGCCAGGCCGCGCCAGCGACGTTCTCGTTGAGGTGCTCGAAGAACAGGATGGTCCGGTCGCCGTCCACCAGCCGGTACATCCGCTGCCCGTAGGTCCCGTAGAAGAAGCTGAAGTCCAGGAAGTAGAAGCTGTCGGCGTAGCTGAGGCCCGAGCGGGAGTCGGTGCCGGAGCCCAGGCGCACCACGGCCTTGGCGCCGTCTTCTACCTGCGGGAGGCGGCTCATGTTCTCGAAGACGGTCCGCACGACGGTCTCGTGCTTGAAGTCGCGCTGCCCCTCGCCTGTGACCATCGCCAGGTAGCCGGTGTCCAGCGCCTTCAGCCGGACCTCGTCGTAGGCCTTCTCCTTGTAGTTGCGGACCTGCGCCCCCTCCCAGAAGGTGGAGCTGCTGGCCGCGGCCGACAGCACCTCCTGCGCGCCGGGATCGCGGGTCAGCAGGCGCAAGGAAGACGCACGGGTGGGCAAGGACCAGCCGGCCAGGGCGGTCCCTGCCAGCAGGGTCAGGAGTTCACGACGGGTCCTCATGCCCCCTACTCTACCCCCAGAGCCTTCAGACCCGCCAGGGCCTGGACCTGGGCGGCCTCGGCGTCGACGATGGCCTGGTCGAAGGGGGCGAGGTCGAGCTCCAGGCCTTGAGCCTTGACGATCTCGGCGCGGCCTCGCTCCAGGCGGGCCACCTGGAGCTCGCGCTCGGCCTGGAGCAGCAGGACCCGGGCCTGGGCGATCTCCACATCCTTCCGGGCGGCGGCCTTGTCGTCCTGGGCCTCGGCCACCACGGCCTTGGCGTCCTCCACGACGACCTTTCCGGCGCTCTTCTCCAGCTTGAGGCGGGCCTTGGCCTGCTTGACCTCGCTCTTCCGGGTCTTCATCTCGGCCTTGGCCGCCTTGAAGTCCGCCTTGGCGCTCTCGATCGCCGCCTTGGTTCCAGACATCGTCGCGCTGGACTCCTTGCCGGCTTGCTTGGACTCGGCCTTGGCGTCCTTGAGCGCGTCCTTGTCTTCGGCCTGCCTGGCCTCATCCACCGCCAGCGAGGCGCCCGCCTTTGCCGCCTTGCCCTGGGCCTTGGCCGCCTTGTACTCGGCCTTGGCGACCTTGATCGCCTGCTTCTTGGTGGCCATGGCGCCCTTGGCCGTCTCGTAGGCCGTCTGGGCCTCCTTCAGGGCGAGCTGCGCGTCCTTCTTCTCGACGGCCGCCTCGTTCTTGGTCTGCTTGAGCTCATCGCGGCTGTCCCCGATCTCTCCGCCGGCCTCCCCCACGATGGCGCGGGCGCGATCCACCTCGGCCTGGGCGAGGACGATCTGGTTGTCCAGCTCGACGATGCGGGCGCTGAGCTCGTCGGACAGGCCGGCGCGGATCTCTTCTGGGAGACCATCCCAGGTCTCGTCGGCGACGGTCGGGCCGGCCAGGGCGGGCAGGCTGAAGAGGAGGAGCGAGGCGAGCAGGGAGCGAAAGGTCATGAGGATCTCCGGGATTGAGAGCGGGAACAACAGACGTGGAACCCGCCAAGGGCAGCATCGGTACCCATGCTGAAACCTGATCGTATCTGGCCGGTACAAGAGCCGGGGCTCACTTCGGCGCAAAGGCCGCCACCGTCCGCCGCAGCCCCTCCTCGCCGTCGACCTCGGGCCGGTACCCGAAGTCCCGCTCGGCGGCCGAGATGTCGTACCAGTGGCTGGTCGCGAGCTGGGTGGCGGCGAAGCGGGTCATCAGCGGCTCGCCCGCCAGGCCGAAGGTGCGCCAGATCCACTCCATCAGGTCGCTGCCACGCTGGGCGGTGGAGAGCGCGATGCTCTTGCGGACGGGCGGCATGCCGACGCCGACCATGAACCGGTCGATCCACGGCCAGAGCTCGACCGGCTCGGCGTCGGTGATGAAGTAGGCCTTGCCGGCGTTGTCCCCGCCCGCCGCCAGGGCGTCGGCGGCGAGCAGGTGGGCCCGGGCGGCGTTGTCGATGTAGGTCAGGCCGACCCGGTTGGTACCCGTGCCGATGCGCCGCAGGCGGCCCTTGCGGTGCCGGTCGAGCAGGCGGGGCAGCATATGGGGCTCGCCGGGGCCGTAGATCAGGTGCGGGCGGAGGGCGGTCGTCCGCAGGTCCGGCGCACTCGCCGCCAACACGAGCTGCTCGGCGACGGCCTTGCTCTCCGGGTAGGGGGCCTCGAAGTGCGTGGGGTATGGGCACTGGGCCTCGCTGACCCCCTCCTCGTCCCCTCCCCTGTGTACGCAGCTGGGGCTGCTGGTGTAGACCATCCAGGGCACACCCTGCTCACGGCAGGCGCCTAGCAGTGTTCGGGTGCCCTCGACGTTGACCGAGAAGAACTCCTCGCGCGGGCCCCAGACCCCGGTCTTGCTGGCGACATGGAAGACGCCGTCCAAGCCCTGGAGCAGGCCGGCGAGCGAGGCGGGATCGCGCAGATCGCCCTGTACGGACCTCGCGCCCAGGGCCTCGACCTCGGGGTAGCGCCCGCGGGCCAGGACCAGGACCTCGTCGCCGCGCTCGCGGAGCTGCGCGACGATGGCCTTGCCCAGGAAGCCTCCCCCGCCGGTGACCAGGACCCGCATCAGACCTCTCCCTTGGGCCGATACTCGATCGGCTGACCAAGTCTACCGGCGGCCCACTCCCGGAGCTGGAGGCGGTGGATCTTGGCGTTGTGGCGGGTGTCGACCGGGAAGGAGGGGTGGAAGAGCAGCTCCTTGACCTTGCGGCTCTGCTCGAAGCGGGCCCCGAGCTGGAGCAGCTCGGCCTTGAGCGCCTCGTCGCTGGCGGTCGCGCCGGGCTGGCGCTCGACGCAGAGCACGGGCTGCCCGTTCACGCCGACCAGGGCGGTCCGGTAGACCTGGGGGTGGGTGTTGAAGATGCCCTCGAGCTGGTCGGGGAAGACGGTGCGCCCGTCGGCGAGCTGGATCCGGTGGCTCTTGCGCCCGCAGAACCACAGGCGGCCCTGCTCGTCCAGGTAGCCGAGATCGCCCATGCGGTGCACGATGCGGGAGCCGCCCTCGGGGAGGGGCTCGCGGATCTTGGCCAGGGCGGTGGCCTCGGGCAGATCCTTGTACTCGTGGGTGACGACCGGGCCGGCGACGGTGATCTCGCCGACCTCGCCCGCCGGCAGCTCGCGCACGGTCCCCCAGTCGGCGATGGCCTCGTCGACGATGCCGATGATGCGGACCTGGACCTCGGGCACGGGCCGGCCCACACAGGTGCCCGCCCCCGCCGAGGTCAGGTGCTGGGTGGTGTCGAGCACCTCGCGGGTGGCGATGCTGGCGACGGGCAGGCTCTCGGTGGCGCCGTAGGGGGTGTGGATCTGGGCGCCGTCGACCAGGATGCGGGAGAACTGCTCGTGCATCCAGACGGGGATGGGCGCGCCGAACATCAGCATGCGCTTGAGCGAGGGCAGCGTGAGGCTGCGCTCTTCGCAGTAGCGGCCGAGGTTCTTCCAGATGGCCGGCGAGCCGACCGCCTGGGTGCAGCCCTGGCCCTGGATGGCCTCGACCAGCCGGGCGGGATCGGCCAGGGCGGGCTTGGTGGGGTCCATCTCGGGGATGACGACGGTCATGCCGATGGCCATGCTGAACAGACCGAAGAGCGGGAAGGCGGCGAGGTCGATCTCGCCCCCTTGCAGCCCGTACAGATCGCGGATGAAGCGGGTCTGGGCGTGGAAGATGCCGTGGGTGTAGGTGACGCCCTTGGGGGGACCGGTGCTGCCGCTGGTGAAGAGGATGGCGGCCTCGTCCTCCTGGCTGCGCAACACGGCGGCGAAGGGCTCGGTCCCCGGGGCGGCCAGCTCGGCCAGGCTGAGCCCTCCCCAGGTGCCGACGCTGATGTTCAGCCGCACCCGGGCGAAGGGGGCGCGGAAGACCTGCCGCAAGACGTGGGCGACCGGCTCGGCGATCAGCACCGTCGGCTGCGAGCGCTCCAGGCACTCCAGGAAGGCCTTGCGGCCCATGCCGGGGTCGATCAGGACCGGGACCGCGCCGAGCTTGAAGACGGCGAAGACCAGGGGGATGAACTCCAGCCGGGGCTTGACCAGCAGCGAGACCCGCTCGCCGGCACCGACCCCGCGGGCGGCGAGGCCTCGGGCGTAGGCGTCGGTCAGGGCGTTGAGCTGCTGGAAGCTGAGCTGGGTCCAGGCGATGTTGCCGGCGGCGTCGCGGGAGGAGGGAAAGACCAGGGCGCGCTGGAAGGGCCGCAGCCCGGCCTGATCTTCCATCAAGGAGGCGATGTTGAAGTTCATGCCCACTCCTTGTCGATCGCGGCGATCACCCGCTCGGGCGCGTCCTCCATGACGTAGTGGCCGACGTCGGGCCAGGCGTGGACGGTGGCCTTGGGGAAGAGCTGCTGCCAGCGCTCGCGGAAGCGCGGCGTGAAGCAGAAGTCGTCGTCCCCCCAGCAGAGCATCATGGGCTTGTCGACCAGCGAGGCCAGCCCCGCCTCGATGCGACCGAGCTCGGGCCAGCTCGGGTGGTCGGCCTTCATCGGGATGTCCTGCACGAAGCGCAGGGTGGCGATGCGGTGGTCCCAGGAGTCGTAGGGCAGCAGCAGGCCCGCCTTGGCCTGGGCGGAGAGGCCCTTGGCGCTGGCCCGGATGGTCGCCACCCGGGCGAAGCCGTTGAGCCCTAGCACCGCTAGTGGCCCGTAGAGGGGGATCCGGATCGTGGCGATCGAGAAGGGGATGTCGGCGCTGCGGAAGGCAGCGGTGTTGGTGACCAGGAAGCGCTTGAAACGCTCGGGCTCCAGGGTGGCGACCCCCATGCCGATGGCCCCGCCCCAGTCGTGCACGGCGAGGCTGATGTCGCGCAGGTCCAGGTGCTCGACCAGGGCCCGCAGGTTGCCCACATGGCCGGCCAGCCGGTAGGGCCAGTCCTGGGGCTTGTCGGAGAGGCCGCAGCCGATGTGGTCCGGCACGATCACCCGGTAGGGGCCAGCGTAGCGGTGCACCAGGGCCCGCCAGTAGAAGGACCAGGTCGGGTTGCCATGCACGCAGAGCAGGACCGGGGCGTCCTTGGGGCCCTCGTCCAGGTAGTGCATCCGGCCGCCGTCCACGCTCAGGGAGCTGCCCGTCCAGGGGTAGGCCGCGCGCAGGGTCTCAGGGATCTTCGGGTTCACCAGTCCACCACCATCATGGCGCAGTTCAAGCCGCTGCCGATGCCCATCATCGCCACCGTGTCGCCGTGTCTCACTCGCTGCTGGGCCACGCTCTGCTCCAGGGCCAGCGGCACCCCCGCGGCCCCGACGTTGCCGAGCTCCGGGTAGATGCGCAGGGCCCGCTCGGCGGGGATCCTCAAGGCGCCGGTCACGGCGTCGTGGTTGGCCTTGCCGACCTGGTGCAGGGCGAACTCGGCCACCGTCGCGGGGTCGACGTCGAGCTCCTGGCACATCGTCGTCCAGGTCCGCTCGGCGAGGCGCACGCCCTCTTGCAGCAGCCTGGCCGCGTCGGTGGTCATCTTGGTGGCCGTGCCGACGCAGAGCCGGTTGAACTCGGTGGCCGCCAGGATGGTCCCGCCGCGCAGTCGCGGCAGAGGCCGATCGTCCGCTCGGACAAGCACCATCGCCGACGCCCCGCTGCCGAGGGTGAGAGTGGCGAGGTTGTCCTTGAGCCGGGCGAAGTCGATGCCCGGCCGCATCAGCTCTTGGACGGTCGAGCGGGTCACGTCCCGGCTGCCCTCTCCCGCGACGACGAGCCCGGCGTGGATCTGCCCCAGCTCGATCATATTGGCGACCATCGCCATGCCGGAGAGGAACCCCAGGCAGGCGTTGCCTACGTCGAAGTTCCAGCAGGTCGGGGAGAGGCCCAGGTTGCCGTGTACCAGGCTAGCAACGCTAGGCTCAAGGAAGTCCTTGCAGACCGAGGTGCTGACCAGCACGCCGATCTGCTCGGGTGCGACCCCGCTGCGGGCCAGCACCTCCCGCGCCGCCAGGGTCGCCGCGTCGCTGGGGCCTACGCCCTCCTCCCAGAAGCGGCGGGCGCGGATGCCGGTCAGGCCCTCCAGGAAGCCCTGCCCGAGGCCCAGCCGCTCGTAGCTGCGGGCCAGCATGCGCTCGATCGACTCGGTCGTGACCACCGCCTCGGGCAGGGCGGTGGCGAGGCCGGCGATGGCGACGTGCTGGTAGCGCAACTGCGGGGCTCCGGAGTGAGGCCGGGCGTCTAACTCCGGTTGGCGGACTGGCCCCTTGGCCCGGCGGCCAGCGGCGGGATGGCACCAGGCTTCCCGGACGGGTCGATCTGGAGAGACAGGGATTGAACGAGAGGCAGTGAGGCGGCTTCGCGGAAGCCTCACTGGGAGAGCGAGGAAGGGATTCTTCCGAGCGGAGGAGGGGGCCGGTGGTTGAGGAATGTGTATGGTATTGAATTTAAAGTACAAACTGAACTATTTCCAGCCATGCTTCAAATTCTCGAGATTCGCCTCCCACATCCGGATCCATTCTGGTAGCATGGCTTTGCGGTGAGCACCCCACCCACCGCGGGCCCATACTCAACCAACGGAGACGTGC
>DDSR01000304.1 GCA_002343455.1 Deltaproteobacteria bacterium UBA2385
GGCCCGAAGGGCCGGAGGGGGGCCCTCCCTGTCCATGATGGTGAGACAACCGCCGCCCCCGCCCGCCCTCTTTGCGCCTCTGCGTCTCTGCGCGATCCCCCGAGGCTCCCCAGCTCGCAGCGCCTCCGCGCTCTTCGCGCCTTGGCGTCTTTGCGGTTGCCTCCGAGCCCGCTGCTGCGCCCCCACTCCGCGGCGGTCGGCAGGCTGGCGCCGCGTTCGCCACCATCGCGCAGTCCCAGGCCTCCGCGTCTTGGGGAGCTATCCCTCAGCCCCCTCGCTCCACCCTCCCGTCAGCATCGCCAGCATGATCGCGTTGCCCAGCGGCCCGCCGGTGTGGAAGCTACGCCCATCGTAGGCCCCGAAGGTCCGCGCCGTCCCCCAGAGCCGACGCTGCCAGTCCTCGTCGCCCAGGCGCCTGGCCGAGGCCAGCGAGAAGCCGGTGGCCGAGACGCTGGCCCCCAGGATCAGCGGCCCGCTGTCGACGTCGCCCTGGCAGGGATGGCCGGCCTCGTAGGCGGCGGGGGCGTACTCCAGGACCACGCCGACGCCGGCGCGGGTGGTGGCCAGCTCGGCGCGGATGGAGCGGGCCAGGCGGGCGGAGAGCTCGGGGTCGGCGAAGCCGAGGAACCAGGCGCCCAGGGCGCTGCCGGAGCCTCGGGCGATCGAGCGGTGCTCCCCGCTGCCGGGGTGCACGGACTTGATCAGCAGGCCGCGGGGGTCGAGGTAGCGGCTCTGGAAGTCGGCGAGGCTGGCGTCGAGCCAGGCCGGAGGAGCCTCTCCCCGGGCGCGGGCGTGCAGGGCGACGGTGGCGAGGCTGGCGGCGTGGTCGACGGGGTAGGCCTCGCCGGGGAAGGTCGCCAGGGCGGGGGTCGCCTGCAGCCGCGCGGCGAGGAAGGCGCTGATCCGGTCGTGCAGCGCGGCGTGGCGGTTGTCGGGCTCGAGCAGGCGCAGCAGGCCCAGAGAGACGCCAAGGTAGCCGAGGACGGCGTGATCGTGGTCTCCCTCGCCGTCCAGGTGCGAGAAGGCCGAGTCGCCCCAGCGCGCCGTGTCGAAGGCCCAGGACTCTTCGCGGATGGCGAGGTCGATGGCCAGGGCGGCCCTCTCGGCCTGCTGGGCCCGGTGCTCAGGCCAGGCGAGGCCGAGCTGGGCGTGGCCGGCGGCGGCCATCATCCAGGTGCCGAAGATCCACTCGCCGACGAACTGTTCAGCCCCGGGGTCGATGCCCATCGGGGTGGGCCCCAGGCCGGCAGGCGGCGCCAGGGCCAGCTCGTGCAGGTGCTCGGAGAGGGCCAGCGGCGCTTCGCTCTCCGACCAGCGGCTGGACTCGACACCCAGCAACGCGCGGGGCAGCAGGAGGCAGGGGAAGAGCAGCAGCAGAGCAACGAAGAGGCGGCGCATCCCGGCTCGGACAGCGCCGGCCGAGCGAGGTTCCTATTCCACGATCGCCAGGGGCATCTCGCTGATGATCTGGGCGAAGATCGGCTCCAGCTCGGACGCGGTGCTGGTCCGGGTGTAGTGGCCGTCGCCCGTGACCATGCCGTCCATCATCCAGTCGTCGGCGACGAAGGAGACGACCCAGGTGTGGACCTCCAGGTCCTCCCAGAGCTCCTGGGCGGAATCCACGCCGGCGTAGCGGATCTCGTTGGTGGTGCGGGGGGCCGGGCCCACGTACTCGTTCCAGCGGGTCTCGGTGTAGCCCGCGGCGGCGCGCTTGGTTCCCGGCGCCCCCAGGCCGTTGGGCTGGCCGTCGGTCAGGATGATCATGGCGCGGAAGCTGGCTTCGGACGACGACTCCTCGAACATCTGGCGGGCCAGCAGGATGCCGGTGCTGTGGTCGGTGCCGGGCTCGTCGCTCCACTCTCGCGGCATGTGCGGGTAGCAGCCGCCCGCGGGGCTGTCGAAGTTGTTCAGCTTGGTCCCGGAGTGCACCGAGCAGTTGGTGCCGTCGTCCTTGTTGGTGTCTTTGCCTGCCTTGCTGGCCGTGTTCAGGATGGACCAGTCGGCCTCGACCTCGGCGTAGTTCGAGGCGATGGCGATGCGGGTCAGCGGGGTGTACTCCCAGGCGAAGCGGTTGGTGAAGATGGTCATCCCGACCTCGTCGTGCGGGGTGACGGTGTTCCCCAGCATCTCCAGGGCCAGCTCGGAGGCGGCGCGGGCCTTGAGGAAGTTCTTCTCGCTCCAGGAGTTGGTGATGTCCATCACCAGGATGACCTGCAGGCTGCGGGTGGCGGAGGTGGACTCGGCGCTGACCTCGAAGTCCTCGTGGCCCATGATTCGAGCGAGCTGAAGCGGAATGGAGTTCTCGCCCTCGCGGGCCACCCGCACCCGGACGGCGTTGGGGTTGGGGGAGCTGGTCTGCAACGTCGGCGTGGCCTCCTCGATGTCCCACAGCCCGAAGGCGATCGTATCGAGCTCGGCGGGATGCCCGGCCACGAGGTTGCTGTCGACGATCTTCTGAGCGGCGGCCTGGGCCAGGGTCGTGTCGCCGGTGTGCCGCAGCGCGATCAAGGCTGCCTGCGAGGCGGCGTCGGCGACATCCTGGGCCTGGGCCTGGGCGGCTCGCATCTGGGCCGTGTCGATGGCCAGGGCGCCGAAGCTGAGCAAGGCGATGATCGCGACGACCAGCATCAGGGAATAGTTGCCACGGCGCTGGCGGAGTCGGTTGGCGAGCATGAGGGCCTCGGGCTCTGGGGACCATGGCCACGCTAAACCAGAGGTCCCGCACCCGCCGGGCTCGGAGAACTCGCTTACAATCTGGGACTCAAGTCTCGTCGCGTCTCGCCGAGCACGCCCCTCAGCGCGCGTGCAAGTGAACCGTACGGCCGATGTCCTGGAGGATCTCCTGGGCCGTGTCGAAGTCGGCATGCTTGACCCAGACCGCCGCGTTGGCCAGGTAGCCGGCCTCGACGGGCTGGGTGCGCTGGCCGGGCTGCGGCAGGTTGGCCCGCCAGATGTGGGGGCCGTACCTGCGCTGGGCCTCGTCCAGGCCGGTGTAGCCCTGGATCACGCCGTCGCGGTCGGGGCGGATGGCGACCAGGCCCCCGGCCAGGCGCGGCCCGTCCAGACCCTGGGTGTCGCCCCAGCAGACCCCCCTCGCCCACTCGGTGTAGAGGTCCCGACCCAGCACCTCGCAGTACAGATCCCAGACGTTGACGCCGGGCGGCCGGGCGCCGATCTCGCTGAACTTCAGGCCCTCGGGCCCGAAGAACCACTCCATATGGGTGGGGCTGGTGTCGATACCCAGGGCGGCGACGACGTCGCGCCCGAACCGACGCAGCTCCTGGTAGCCGGGGGCCTCCAGCCGGTTGGTGGTGAGGATGATCGGGTTGACCGAGCGGTCGCGCATCGCGGGCAGGACGTTGGGGTAATAGTGGGAGATGGCCTCGAAGACGACCTGGCCGCGCACGGTCAGGGTGTCGAAGAAGCCCTCGTGCCCGCTGAGGAACTGCTCGGCGGTGTAGGGCGCGGGGCGCTTGTCGATGCCGGTCTCGGCGATGGCCCGCTGCAGGCCCGCCTCGTCCTCGATCTTGTAGGTCGAGGCCGCCCCGGCTCCGGCGCGGGGCTTGAGGATGACCGGGAAGGCCACCTGGCTGACGAAGGCGCGCAGGTCCTCGGCGCGCTCGACGGCGCTCTGGCGGGCCACCGGAAAGCCCTTGCTGCCCAGGAACTCCTTCATCTCGACCTTGTCGCGGCAGAGATCCACCGTGCGGCTGGGCAGTCCGGGGATGCGGCAGGCCTCGCGGACGGCGGCGGCGCAGTACATATGGGCCTCCACCGCGGCTTCGAGGCGGTGGACCCAGGGGCCCCGCGCCTGGATGCGCTTGACGGCGGCGACGACCTGGTCGGGATCGGTGACGTTGCCGACCTCTTCGTAGCCGTCGAGCAGCTCCCGCACCTCGCTGTCGATGCCCTGCAGGGGGGCGTCGCCGATCCCGGTGACCCGGGCGCCGACCGCCTTGAGCCCTCGGACGAAGCGCCGCTGGTTGGCGGGGAAGTGCGGGGCGAGGAAGATGACGTGCATGAGGGGCTCCGCGCTCAGCCCAGGCGGGCGAGCTTGTCGAGGAAGAGTGGCAGCATCGAGCGCCAGGTGGGCCAGTCGTGGTGCACGTCGGCGCCCCAGAGCTCCAGGCGGCAGGGCACGCCCTTGGCCTGCAGGATGGCGGCGAGGCGCTCGCTCTCCCAGGGCGCCTCGTAGCGACCGCGGCCGCTGGCGATCACGAAGTGGACCTTGCGCAGGGCGTCGAGGATGGGGCCCTCGCCCAGGTTGGGCAGGAAGTAGAGGGGCTGGTGGAAGTAGTACTCGTCGTCGCGGTGGCCACCCATCCAGCGGTCGAAGTCGTAGGTGCCGGACATGGCGATGGCGAGGCGGAACCAGCCGGGGTGGCGGGCCGCGGCGGTGACGGTGTTGTAGGCCCCGAGGCTGGCCCCGGCGGCGATGAAGGGCCCGTAGCCGCCGCTGTCCCGCGCGATGTGCGGGAAGAGCTCTCGGACGAGGTACTCGTCGAAGCGCGCCTGCAGCCAGCTCTTGTGCCAGGGCTTCGCCTCCGTGTCCAGCCAGGCGTCCTGGCTGATCGTGCCGATGCCGTAGACCTTGATCCGTCCGGCCTCGATCAGCGGGCTGAGCGCCTTGATCATCAAGAAGCGCTCGCACTCCTCGAAGTCGCCGCCCGCGGTCGGAAAGAGCACCACCGGCTCGCCCAGGTGGCCCCAGCAGGCCACGCTCATCGGGCGGTTCAGCGAGGGGCTGTGCCAGGTCCAGACCTTCTTCTCAACCGGCATCGCGCCCCCCCATCCCGGCGAGCCGGTCGGCCTCGGTGCGGCCCCAGAATTGCACCAGGCCGAAGAAGTGCTCGGTGAAGGTGTCGACCTCGTGCGCGGGGAAGAGGGCCGCCACCTTGCTGCGCACCACATCGCGGAAGCGGGGGGTGCCGAAGTAGTCCAGGGCGATCTGGTCGAGGTCGCCCAGGTGCTCGGCGCAGAAGGCGGTGAAGGCCTCGGCCTGGAAGTGCTCGCGGGCCACCTCGTCGTAGCGCTCCAGCTTCTCTTCGAAGGTGCCGGGCTGGTCGGCGATGGCCAGGAATCGGCTCCACTGGCTGTCCAGGCTGGGCTGGCGGCGGGTCGCGGCGCAGAAGATCGACCAGCGCAGCAGGGCCTTGACCAGCTCGGGGAAGTAGAAGTGCAGGCTGGTGACCTGGCTGTCCGGGCAGGCGTTGGCGAAGTCGATCGGGTGGAGGACCCCGTCGGCGCGCAGCATCTCGCAGGAGTTGAAGTCCCAGTTGAAGAAGGCGTTGATGACCCGGCAGGTCCGGGTCGCGGTCAACCACTCCTCGCCGCTGAGGAAGTTGAAGTCGACGACGTAGCGGGCGTGCAGCGGCGCGTCGGGGTCGTAGCGCACAATCAGCACCTGGGGCCCGATGCCGATGGCCCGGACGAAGAGGTCCCAGCCGTGCACATTGGCCTGCAGGTGCTGGAGGCGCTCGCCGCTCTCGTTGTAGGCGGCGTGCAGCTCGGCGGCGTCCTTGACCCGCTTCACTCCGACCCAGCCGCCTCCGTCGTAAGGCTTGAGGAAGGCGGGGTAGCCCACCTTCCGGCCGGCCTCCTCCAGCGAGAAGAGGTTGGCGTACCGGCGGACGGTCACCTCGGCGTCGACGTGGTCCCCCAGCCCCTTGGGCAGCTTGGGGGGGATCATCATCGTCTTGGGGATGGGGAATCCCAGCCGCATCATCGCGCAGTAGGAGGTGTGCTTCTCGTAGCCCTGGATGGCCCAGGGGTTGTTGAGCACGTAGACCCCGTCCATCAGCACGATCTTCTTGATCCACTCGCGCGTCAGCGGGAACCAGTGCGTGATCCGGTCCAGCACCACGTCGTAGCGAGGCCTGTCCTGGAGATCGAAGGGCTCGATCCGGACCCGCTCGGTGGCGAAGCGGGTGGTCTCGCCTCCGAGGGGGAGGGCGAGGTCGAGGCGGCCGAGGAGGTCCTCGAAGGCGGCGGGCCAGCAGAGGTCGGCCCCCAGGGAGAGGCCGATGAGGCGGGTGGAGTCGGACATTGCGGGGCCCGGGGTGAGGAGGGGCCGCCGCTGTAGCGCGGCCCAAGGCGGCTGGCAGCGGGTCGGTCGGGGCTGCCACGCGAGCTTCACGGAGGGGGGCTTCCCAACACCGACTTGACATGGCATGATGGGGGCCTGGAGGTTCGTCCGTGTCGCAAGTCCTGCGCTACAGCCGCATCGGCGTCGGTGTCCTGACCCTGGGCACCGGGGTTCCGCTGCTGGCGATCGAGTGGTCCGAGCTCAGCCAGGAGCGCGACGACCTGGCCGCCGAGGTGGACCTCCTGCGCAGCCGGCTGGAGTACGCGGCGGCCGTCCCGGCCCGGGGCAGCACCCGGGACCTGCCCCTGGCCTACGCCGGGCGGCCCCTGCTGGACGACCAGGGGCTGGCGATCGCCTCCGAGCAGACGACCTTGCTCCAGACCGAGTCCGCCTCGCTGCGCCGTGAGCTCGACCGCCTGCGCGAGGCGCCTCCGCAGTGGCAGCGGGGCGAGGGAGACATCGGGCTGTTGATCGAGCCGCCCTCGCCGCCGAGCGGGGAGTCCCGCGACGCGGGGCTCGAGCTGGACGACACCGTCGACGTCCTCAGGCGGCGCCTGGTGGGGGCCTCGCGCGACCTGGAGGACGTGCAGGCCGATCGGGACGAGGCCCTGGCGATGCTGCGCCGGGAGATGTTCAACAACCTGCAGTTCAGCGCGGTCATCGGCGAGTGCGGGCATCGCCTGACCTCCCGCTCGGTCAACGACTGCGCCGACCGGGTGCGTGCCCTGCTGGCCCCCGAGTGGTCGCGCTTCGACGCCTGCGTGCGCGAGGTGAACGCCGTCCCGACCTACTCGCAGGCCGAAGCGGCGCGCAACGTCGCCAACGCCTTGCAGCTCGAGCGGGGGGCCATCCTGATGTGCGACCCCGGGCTGCCCGAGGGGGGACGCCCCCGCTGAGCCCACCCTAGGGCAGGGCCATCGCCTGCGCGGCGGCCACGCACTCGCCCTTGGTGCAGCGAAGATCGACCTGGATGGACTCCAGGCGTCGTAAGCCCTGCTGGTGCGCCGCGGCGCTCAGCTCGCTCCGGGCGAGGGCCACGAGCTCGCGGCGCTGAGCCGCGGGCAGCGTGAGCTGCGCCTCGACCCGCGCCGGCTGGGGCTGCGTCCAGATCTGCACCACGGGTGCCGGCTCGGCCGGCGCCGTGGAGCAGGAGATGAGCCCCGCGAGGAGGAGTCCGACCACGCGGGGCCTCGCGGGATCTAGAGCTTCTTCTCTTCCAGGACCTTGCCGTCGGCGTCGGTCTTGACCATCTTGGCGACCGAGCCGGTCACGGTGGCGGTGCAGGTGCTGGCGTTGCAGGTGGGCTCGCCGGTCTTGATGTTGTCGACGCGGCTGTAGCCCATGCCCTTGCCCTTCTCGATGATCGCCTGGCGGCCGGCGTTCTCGATGGCGCCCTTGCGGACGGCCTCGATGCTGACCTGGGTGGTGATGGTCTCGGTCTTCTTCTCTTCCTTGGGCTCGGCGGGGGCCACGGGCTCGGCCGGCTGGGTGGGCTGCGCGTCCACCTTGATGACGGGGGTCTCGGTGGTGGTGGTGTCGGCGTCGCCGCAGGCGAGGGCGAAGCCGAGCATGACGGTGAGGATGGGCATGAGCTTGCGCATGGGAACTCCAGTGAATCGGCGTGGGTCGGACCGACGAGGGGGGGTTCCTCGCCGTGGGGCCGAGCGGTCCGCGCGGCGTCCTGAGGTTAGCGAG
>DDSR01000342.1 GCA_002343455.1 Deltaproteobacteria bacterium UBA2385
GCGGGTGCGGGAGTGGGCGGGGTGGGTGGGTGTGGAAAGCGAAATTGGAATTGAAACGACCTGACACCAACTGCCCGGTGGATGGTGGTTGACAAACGCTGCTACTCCTCCTTGTTTCGTCCGCGCGACGCGAGTTGCCACAGTCGGTAGCAAACAAAGCCGAGCAGCGGAACGCATGCCAAAAGGAACGCTCCGACCCAGAGCGCAGCCCCCCAACTACGGAGCTGAGTCGCGTCCAGCGTGATACCTAGACCTATCAGGACTCCTCCCCCGAATAGCATGGAAGCTATCGAAAGCATTAGGAAACGCTCTGGTCTCACTGGGCGCTCTCGTAGAGAAGTGCACCGCCAACCACCGCCGTGGTATCCAGTGTAAGGTCCAGCCCGTAGATTAGCCGTTGATTCCAGTTCGCACCCGTAGCGGTGAACGTGCCTGTCGCGAGGTCAATCTTCCCTGCCTGCGTGAACTGTTGCCCAGTGAGGCGCTGCCAGGCCGAGATAGGTCCAATGGGAACAGGCTTAGAGAACGCACTCAGGGCCCCGTCGGGAATCTCGATGGCCACGCCGGCTTTGCTTGGTGGCAAGCCAGTTCTCCAGGTGATGCCGAAGCCCGTCGCTGAAGCGTTCGAGGATGGACCAGCGTAGATTCCGCCGCCGCGCCCCAGGGTGCTCGTCGACCTGATCGAAGCGGCTGCCTCGGGAGTAGTCAGGTGAACAAGGCCAAGCCCCCCCCGAGGGGCGCCGCCCATTGCAGGTAGAACCAACAAGCCCGTCTCTACAACGGCCATCGTATCGCTTGCCTGGCTTCGCACACCCTGTTTGGCTCGATCCAACTCGCCAGAGAGGACCTCCGCCGTGTTCTTCGCTGTGTTCGGTAGGATCTGAGTCGAGTCCATTGCTGTGACCACAGTCTTGGCAGGCGCTATCAACGCCTCCAGATAGACGCCTTGGGCCCCTTCAAGGTCGCCTTGAAAGGCTAGGCCAACTGGTGTGTTTTCCATGTAGACATCAGTGGCTACTCCGACGGGGTCCCTCAGGATGATATCGACGCCCGATCTCCAGGTCTCGAATGCCTCGGAACTGACCTCGTTGAGTGCACGCTGCGCAACTTCGAAACGGCGACCGGCTTCGGCCATTGTCTCTGCCGCGACAGCCTTCACCTGTTGCTTCACAGAATTTAGGGATCCGGCCATTGAGTCAAGCCAACTGAGTCCAGTCGGATCCCTCCCCCCAACCGGATTCCCCCGCACATACGCCCACCGATTCCCCCCATCCACCAGCCCCGCCGGGTCCACCCGCTCCCACCGCCCCAGCCACGGCAGGTACCCCCGCACGCCGTGCATCTGCATCCCGGTCTCCTCGTCCCGCTCCATCCCGGTGTACCGGTACCTCTTCAGCGAGACCTGGATGCTGCTGTCCTGTGCCCACCAGGCGGTGGTGCCGTAGGGATGGAATTCCTCGTAGCTGATGATCTCCCCGCTCTCGTCGCACTCCAGCACGGCGCTGCCGAGGTGGTTGTCGTACTGGTAGCGCACGACCGTGACCGGCGAGCCCGTGCCCACGGTCTTCGTCTCGATCATCGCCACCCGGCGCTGGCCGTCGTGGACGTGCAGGGTCTCGATCTCCTTGTCGAGCGTCTCGTTGACGGTGTTGAGCTTGCGGTAGACCTCGTAGCCGCCGACGTAGATCCTCTCGTGTGCGAACTGCCCCAGCCGCACCACCTTCCGCACCCGCTGGCCGGCGGCGTCGGTGGCGTACCAGGCTTCGTCGCCGCTGTTCAGGAGCAGCACCTTCCGCACCTGGTCGCGGAAGTCGCGGACGACGTTCTCGCTTACCCCCGCGCGCAGGTGGGGCAGGAAGACCATGGCGCCGCGCTCGTTGTAGGTGTATTCGTCGTCGTAGGCCGAGGAGTTGCCGGGGATGCTGGTGGCGAGGAGCTGGTTGTTGTCGTCGTGGATGGTGTAGTTGCGGGTCCAGTTGCTGCCCGAGCTGGGGACGTGGTGCACCTGGGTGATGTTGCCGGCGGCGTCGTAGGTGGTGCTCTGGACGTAGGTGCGCAGGGCCGGGTTGCCGCCGTCAGGAATGGCGCCGGGCGCAGGCGGGGCGAAGGTGGTCTGCGCCATGCCGACCTTCTCGCGGCCGGTGGCCTGGACGAGGCGGTAGAGGCTGTCGTAGGTGAAGGTCTGGTCGGCGGTGACCTGGGTGTTGTCGAAGTAGAGGTCTTCCTGCGCTGCGTCCTCGATGCCGAGCACGTTGCCCACGGCGTCGTGGGTGTAGCTCAGGTCCTGGAGCGCCTCCGTGCTGCGCATGGTGAGCAGCCGGGTGAGCCAGAAGCGGTCCTCGTCGTAGGTGTAGGTCGTCTCCGTGCCGTTGCCGTAGGCGATGGAGAGCCGCTGCCCCCGGGCGTTGTAGAGGATCTCCTCCACCACCGCCGCCGCGTCCAGCTCGATGCCCAGCAGCTTGCCGCCCGGGTCGTAGCTGTAGGCGGTCACGCTCCCGTTGGGGGCGGTCTGCTCGACCACCCGGTCGAGCGCGTCGTACTCGGTGCTGACGGTGAACTCCTCGGCCGAGAGCGCGCCGTTGCTCGTCAGCCAGGTGTCGATGTCCTCCAGCGACGCCTCGTCGAGCAGCCCCTCCCAGTCGGCCTCGGTCTCGATGTCCTCGAAGACCCGGCGCACCTGCTCCACGACCCGCCCGCGGAAGTCGTAGGACATCCGCACCTCGCCGGCCGTGTCGTACTGCCGCACCGGGCGGCCCAGGCTGTGAGCGGGCCCGTCGCTGACGGCGTCGCCGAAGACGGTTGCCTGCACCTGGCGCTCGCCACTGCCCTCGTCGACGAACAGGCCCACCGGCCGTCGCAGCGCGTCGTACTCGGTGCGCAATGCGAGGCCGCCGCTCTTCCAGGTCCGGCAAGGCTGCCCTGTCGCATCGAGGAGCACCGTGGTCTCGCCGTCTCCTGAGCTGCCGTCGTAGCCCTCGTCGGCAGAGCCGGTGAAGGCGGGGCGGCCGATCAGGTCGAAGGACTGGACCTGGATGGTGTTGCCGCGCGGGTCGGTCAGCGAGAGCACGTTGCCCTGCACATCGAGCTGCAAGCGCGTCAGGTAGACGGCCTCGCCGTCGGGGCTCTCCTCGGAGAGGAAGGGCCGGCCCATACTGTCGAGGTGCGTGACGGTGGGCGTGTCTTCGTGCTCACCGCCCTCGCGGTTGTCCTCCTCGTCACGGGCCTCTACCCGCCAGGGGGTGTAGCTCCAGGAGCGGAAGCGGCCGTCGGGCAGGGTGACCCGCGTGTTGCGGCCGATGGGATCGTAGCGGTAGTGGACCGCCTTGCCGCTCTCGGTCAGGGCCGTGTCGGGCTCGTAGGAGCTCGTCGTCGAGAAGAAGGGCTCGTATTGCTTGACGATGTTGCCCTTGGCGTCGAAGACGGTCCGCCCGGTGCCGATGAAGCGCGCGGTCTCGCCGTCGGGGGCGGCCTGGACCTTGGTATGGGCGATGTTGCCGCCGCCGTCGCTGTAGACCCAGCTCTCCTCCCAGTCCTCGCCGCCGTACGCACGCAGGACGCGGGCGTGGACCGAGGCCGGCAGCGTCTCGGTGTCGTAGGCGAAGTCGGCGGAGTGCTCCTCCTCGCCGTCGCCGTCCGTCCCGTTGCGGACGGCGGTCGTCAGCACCCGGCCCAGCGGGTCGAAGGTGGCGACGGTCTGGGTGCCGTTCTCGTCGGTGAGCGAGAACGGCGACAAACGCTGGTAGTCGGTCTCGGCGGTGACCGTCAGGCCGGCGGGGTTCTCGACCTCGGTCAGGACCAGCGCGTCGTCGTCCCAGGTCAGTGCGGTGATGTTGGCCCAGGCATCGTGGTGCGCGATGGGCTGGTAGAAGGCGAGCGGGTCGTAGACCAGGCGACCCGAGGGCAGCCAGGCGTCGTCGTCGAGTAGGAGGTAGCCAGCCTCTTCCAGCTCGGCCGGACCGACCCGCGTTTCGAACAGCTCGGCTTGCAGGGCCTCGGGGAAGGCGAGGGCCAGGCGCTGGTAGACGAGCGCCCGCAGACCGGCCTGCCCCAGGGGCAGCGCCCCGCTGAGGTCGTCAGTGGCGTAGGTGGTGCGCTCTTCGGAGAGCGGACGCAGCTCACCCTCGCCTATGGCCGTGTCCACCGTCGCGGCGGATGGCGGGCTCTCGTCGGTCCAGGCGGGCGGATCCCGCAGCTCCCAGCTTCGTTGCCGGGCCGGCAGGCCCAGGCGCCACAGGTCGTCGGTCACGACCCGGTCGTCCTGGTGGATGACCTCGACTTGCTGCACGACGACGTGCAGAGCGAGCTGCTCCGCCTCGTGGCCGGTCCCCCGCCGTGGGTAGGCGATGGTCGCGGTGCGCAGGGGCGTGCCGTAGGTGTCGGTCTCCAGGACCAGCGAGTCCTGCACGCGCGGATCGGTGGCCTCGCCCACTGGCTGGTCGTAGGCCGAGCTGCGGGTGCGGATCTCGTCGACACGGAAGGCGTCGGGTTGCAGGGCCACGACGGCGTAGCCCTGCTCGGTGATGGTGTAGAGGTGGGACAGGTTGCCCGCGCCGTCCTCGGCGAAGACCTCCTGGCGAAGGACTCGGCCCTTCAGCGCGCGGTACGCCTCGCGGCGGCTGGAGCCCGCGTCCGTGGGGACGGTGGGCTCGGCGAGGTGGGGCGCGTCGAAGAACTCCTCCTGAAAGGCGGCGGCCAGGGTGCGGCGGGGGATCCAGGCGCCGGTGTGGGTCCAGGTGCGCGTGCGCACCGGCGGCGGCCCGGCGACCCCGGGGACCGTCTCGGTGTCCCAGTGCTCGACCATCCCGAATCCGCGGAACTCGCGTTCCTCGCCGTCAAAGAAGCCGTGGTGCCAGGCGTAAGTCTCCACCCGCTGCCAGCCGGTGACGCTGTCTGTGTGCTCGACTCGGCTGAGGCACTGCACCGGGAAAGGCAGCCGCGTGGCCCAGGGCCGCCCGGCGCGGCGGTCGGCCAGGTAGAAGTGGGTCGATGGCGTGTACAGGAGCGTGGTGGAGCGCCCGAGCCCGTTGTCGTGTTGCTTCATCAGCCAGGGCTTGCCTTCGCTCATCAGCTTGACGAAGTGCAGCGCGCGGCCCCGGCCGTGCAGGAAGGGTGCTGACCAGATCAGGCAGGCGGTGCCCTCGCCCAGCAGGTCGGTGATCTGCACGTCGTGCGGTCGGGCCGCTGCGGGGATGTGCGGTAGCTCGGCCGGCGCCGACCAACCGTTGCCTGCCTCGTTGAACCAGATCCGCACGCCCTTGGGGCCGATGTAGATCAGGTCCGTAGGGCCGCTGCCGTCGACATCCGCCAGGCGGATCCGGCTGGGGTCGAACTGATCGGGGCTGTCGAAGCGCGGCGCGCCCTTCATGTGGATGCGCGGCCCAAAGCGACCGTAGCCCAGGTTGGGCCAGTAGCTGATCGAGCCGTTGAGGATCCGCACCACGTCGGACAGCCCGTCGCCGGACATGTCGGCGAAGTGGTAGTGCGCGCCCTGTCGAGAGAGCAGGAAACTCGGGCCCAGGTCGTCGTTCTTGGGCATCGGGATGCGCAACGGGGCGGCAAAACCCTCGCGGCCCTTGGCGGGGTACCAGACCAGCGTGTCGCCCTCGGTGACCAGCAGGTCGGCGTGGCCGTCGCCGTCGAGGTCGACCAGGCGAATGTCGGCGCCGTCCAGGCGGGCGGAAGGCAGCGAGCGGAAGGAGCGAAAGGGGCCCCAGCTCCCTTCGGGGGTGCGCGACTGGAAGCCGGCGTGCCCCGGGCGAATGACCACGACATCGAGGTTGCCGTCCCCATCGAGATCCACCAGCCTCGTCCCCGGCGCGTTCAGCTCGACGTTGGGGCGCTGGGCGGAGGAGCGCGCCAGGGCGAAGGCGCCCTGGCCCTCGTTGCGCTTGTAGGACCAAAGCTTGCCCTGGCCGCTGAGCAAGCCCGTCAGCCCCTCACCGTCCAGGTCCACAAACTGCCAGGCGCGCATGTCCAGGCCCAGGGGCAGCTCGTCCAGGCCGGTGACCGGGCGGATGGTCGGGTCGATGGTGGGTTCAGCGTAGGAGAACCTGGCCTCGGGTAGCGAGGCGCGCTCGTAGCCATCGCCGGTCCAGGTCCAGCCCTGCACCTGCACGCCGGCCAGGGTGGTGACCGTGGGGCGCTCGTCGTAGCGGAAACGCAGCGCCCGCACGACGCTGGCCAGCGGTGCATCTTCCTCGTCGACCCGGATCTGCGCGAAGGAGTGGAACATCAGCGCCCGCCGGCACAGGCGCCGGCAGCGGATGTCGAAGCGGCTGCGGAAGGTCGAGAAGGGATCGGCCCGACCGGGCCAAATCTGCTGGGGGGCCAGGGTCGGATCGTCCTCGTCGTGGTCGCCGTAGTCGAAGACGAGGTGAAAGCGGAACTGGCCTTCACCCCCGGCGGCATCGGGGTTCTGCCCCATCACCGTGTTGCCGTAGGAGACACGCTTGAGGTAACGGTATACCGCGCTGCGACGTTTCTCGGCGGGATGCGACTCCAAGCCCAGCCCGTCTTCGGCCAGGTACTGGTAGGAGATCACGTTGCCGCGCTCGTCGCGCTCCTCCTCCAGCAGCCACTCGAACACGCGCCGCGGCTCGGCCGGGTCCACCACGCGGGCGTTGTCGCTTCGGCCGTAGAGGCGGACCCCGTTGTCCCGGGAGTTGGTCCGCCAGAAGGTCCGCCGGTCGCTGTTCCGCCGCCAGCGCTCGATGTGGGCGAAGCCTCCCTCGACCCGGGGACGAAAACGATCGACGGTGTAGCCCTCGTCGTCCAGGGTGGCCGTGCGCGAGGCCGGGACCCACTGACCCTCAACCTCTTCGCGAAGCGGCACCAGGTCCTCGGCGTCCGAGAGGACGAAGACATCGGTGCTCAGGTAGCGGGGCAGGCCCTTGTCGGTCTTGCATCGGATGGAGGGCACCGTCAGGCGCCAGCCCAGGCCGAACGGCCCGTTGCCCCCGCCGGAGTCGTAGGACAGCCCAAGGGCCGGCGTGACACCCTGCCGGCCTTCCGACAGCGGCAGCGGAACGGACAGCGAGGCGGTCCCGGTGACCGGGCTCGCGCTGAACTTCTCCCCGATACCGCCGATGGCCCCTCCTCCCTTGGGCAGGGTGACCGTGGGGGCTTGCTGGCGGAAGTCCTCCCGCAGCAGCCCCCCCGGGCCGCGACCCGGGGCGGGGTTGCGCTCCAGGGTCCCCGGCCGTCGGGGCGGGCGAGGCGGATCGGAGGGTTCGAAGGCCATCAGCTCACCTCTTGCCAGAGTGCGGCGAGAGAGGAGCACCGTGAGCTCGATGCAGTTTCGCCCCGGATGGTGTCAGTCCATTGCGTTGCCGGAAGCGCTCTCCACGCAAGCTGGGCTCTATCGGAGCTTCGAAGGCATGTGCGTCAACAACCATCAGGCGCTCTCCATCTCATTGAACCGGACTCTACAATGGGCGAGGCGCCCCGTTTGTGATTCTTCACGGCCAAGGTCTCGAATTGCACTGAAGGTGGCACATGAAGGACTGCGAGCGGCGGACACGCAGGTTGGCCACCACGTAGGGCAGGAGGGCCGAGCCGCCACGCAGCGCTCTCCGGATTCGTGGCGCCGCTGGGGCTTCCCACGGGTCACGAAGGCGATCTTCGTGCCAAGGTCTGCAACCCCCGGCTCACCGCCGCTGCGGACACCCCCTCGCCCCGCGCCAGCTCGGACTGGCTCGCGTAGACCCCCTCGTCCAGCATC
>DDSR01000034.1 GCA_002343455.1 Deltaproteobacteria bacterium UBA2385
ACATCGCCCAGTCCGTGCGCTGCGACTGCCGCTTCGAGGGCGAGATCCGCTACCCCCACCCCCTGCTGCACCTCGGCAGCGCCGAGCTGGAGCCCGCCGCGCCCCCGCCCTTGCTCGAGGACCAGCTCGCCGCGCTGGGCCGCCTGGAGCAGCGCCTGCGCCGCCTGGAGGCCGAGCGCGACGCCCTCCGCCGCCACGCCGCCGACCGCCTCAGCCGCTTGCCGAGCCGACGCCTCGCCCTGCCCGAGGGCGCCTGGACGGTCGAGGACCTCGACGGCCTGCCCATCGTGCGCTTCGAGCCCGCCGGGGGAGGCTCCTGATGCGCTGGCTGGTCCTCCAGGGACGCGAACGGAGCCTGCACGCCCGCGACGGCCACCTCGTCGTCTGCCTGCGCGGCGAGGAGGTCCAGCGCCTGCACGCCACGGAGATCGAGGAGGTCCACCTGCTCGGCGACGCCGAGCTCAGCGCCGCGGCCCGCCGGCTCCTCCTCGCCGCCGAGATCCCTGTCCTGCTGCTCAGCCCTGCCGGCGCCTTTCGCGGGGTCCTGCTCGGCCCCGGCTCCAAGGCGGGCGAGCGCCGCCTGGCCCAGCTCGCCGCGGTGATCGATCCCGCCCGCCGCCTGGCCCTCGCCCGCGAGATCGTCGTCGGAAAGCTGCGCAACCAGCTCGTCCCCATCCGCCGCGCCCACCGGGCCGTGCCCCACGAGGCGCTGATCGACGCCCAGGTCGCCATCGCCGCCTCCGCCGAGTCGGCCCAGCGCGCCACCGACCTGGACACCCTGCGCGGCGTCGAGGGCTACGGCGCCCGGGTCTACTTCTCCGCCATGCGTCGCATGCTGCGCCACCCCGCCTTCACCTTCACCGAGCGCAGCCGCCGCCCGCCCAGGGATCCCTTCAACGCTGGCCTCAGCTTTCTGTACACCTTGCTCTGCAACCGCACGCTCAACGCCTGCTGGCAGGCGGGCCTCGACCCCTTCGTCGGGCTGCTGCACGAGGCTGGCCGGGGCAAGCCGGCCTTGGCCCTGGACCTCGCCGAGGAGTGGCGCCCGATCGTCGACGCGGTCGTCCTGCGCATCTTCAACAACTCCATGGTCCAGCCCGACGACTTCGTCCACCTCTCGGCCCTCGACCCCGCCCCCTCCCAGCCGGTCGCCGACGACGAAGAGGGAGAGGAGCCCCCGCCTCGCGAGGGCGGCGTCTGGCTGGGCAGCGTCTCCCGCACCATCGTCCTGCACGCCTGGGACGAGCGCCTGCGCGAGCGCAGCAGCTCGCCGCACCTGGAGGGCCGCTGGGCCCTGCGCGACATCCTCGACCAGCAGGCCCGCCACCTCTCCGCCTGCTTCCTGGATCCGGCCCTCTCCTACCAACCCTTCGCCTGGCGGTGAACCGTGCACGCCATCGTCTGCTACGACATCCCCGCCAACAGCCGCCGGAACAAGCTGCACAAGCGCCTCGGAGGCTTCCTGCGCCCCGTCCAGCGCTCTGTGTTCGAGGGCCCCTTGCAAGGCAACCAGCTCACCCCCTTGCTGGCCACCATCAAGCGCACCATCGACCCGCGCAAGGACGATGTGCGGATCTACCTGTTCTGCAAGAGCTGCGTCGCCAGCACCATCCTGATGGGCATCGCCTTCTCGGTCGAGGAGGAGAAGGGGCCCATCGTCGTCTGACAGGAGCGCCGCATGACACCCATACAGACCATCCACTGCTTCGCCACCGTCGCCGCTGGGATCGGCGGCGGCCTCGCCCCCATGCCCGGCTCCGACGCGCCCCTGCTCGTCGCCGTGCAGGCCGCCATGATCCAGGCCCTCGCCGTCCAGCGCGGCAGCCGCATGACCGCCGTCGCCGCCATGGAGCTGGCCCTCACCTTGAGCGCCACCATGGCCGGTCGCCACCTCGCGCGGGCCCTGCTCAAGGCTGTCCCCGGCCTCGGCCCGGCCGCCGGCGCGCTCACCGCTGCCGCGCTCACCGAGGCCGTCGGCCACGCCGCCCTCGCCTGGATGGCCCGCGCCGAGGAGCCAGCACGGTGATCGCCCCTTTCTCGCCCCCGGCCCTCGCCCGGGCCTTCCGCGAGGTAGGGCCGACCGCCATGCCCGGCACCGACGGCGTCAGCGGCTTCGCCTTCGCCCGAAGGCTCGACCACGAGTGTGCCGCCCTGGCCGGCGAGGTCGCCTCCGGCCGCTACCGTCCCCGCGCCCTGCTCCGCCGCGAGCGACGCAAGGAGAGCGGCGGCGTGCGGGTCCTCGGCATTCCCAGCGTGCGCGATCGGGTCCTGCAGCGGGCCGCCCTCGACGCCCTCACCCCTCAGATCGAGCTTCGACTATCGCCGCGTGNNGCTACCGCCCCCGCCACTCGCCCAGCACCGCCCTCGCCATGCTCTGCGACCAGGCCGGCCAGGCCCAGGGCACCGTCCTTGTCAAGGCCGACGTCGCCGGTCTCTTCGACGTCGTCCCCCACAGCGTCGTGCGCCTCGCCGCCGCCACCTTGCTGGGCCCGCCCTGGCCGGGGCTGCTCGAAGCCTGGCTCCTCGCCTGGCCCACCTCGCCAGACCGCGGCGTCCCGCAGGGCGCGCCGCTCTCCCCTGCCCTCGCCAACCTCGTCCTCGACCGCGTCCTCGATCGTCCGCTCGAGCAGGCCCTGCCGCCCCTGCCTCGCTTGCGGACCTGGATCCGCTACGGCGACGACGTCGCCATCGTCGGCCTGCAAGCTGACGGCGTTCGCATCGTGCAGCATCTGGGAGGGCTGCTGGCCGGCGGCGGCATGAGCCTCGCGCCGGGCAAGGTGCTGAGCGCCGAGGCCCGGCGTGGGCCGGTGCCCTTCGCCCTGTTGGGAGCGCGCTTGCGGTGGGCCGCGCAGGACGGCGGGTTGAGGTTGGAGCGTGGACTTTGACCGGAGGGTGTGGTATACAATGGACGTTCTGTGGCAATGGGAAGGCGGTGGTCAGGTCAGCCGCCTGGTGTTGGCTGACTGGCCCGCAGGCCAGCTCTGCGGGGGCTCCGGGTGGCTGGCGTAAGTGCCAGTAGACAGGTTGGAGGGCCCGCAGTGAGGTGTGTTGGAAAATCAGGGGTTTGCGGCGCGGTGCTGGAGAAAGCGTTGACGAGTCAACGCTTTCGGGAGAGGGGGCCCGCAGAGGGCCCCGGGGAAGGCGATAGGGTGCGGATCTTGAGATGTAAGGGTCACAGACCCCTCCCCGCTG